>JAUMVQ010000207.1 GCA_030530085.1 Desulfovibrionaceae bacterium
ACTACCCCTCAGCCCTATAAAACGGGGCTAAATCCAGACCCTCTGAGCGGATACATATATTTTTATCAATGGGGAAAATGTAGTAATTGATTTTAATTTACCAAAAATAAAAGAATGTAAATTTATATTTATAACAGCAAAAAATCTTTATATTAATGAGATACAACCATCTACATATATAGTTGCTGAAAACATATTTATTGAATCTCAGCATACAGGTGGTCATAGTGAATATCCTTTATCAACGTATGTGTCTCAAAACATTGTTGTCTGTGCAAAAAATATGCTTTCTATAGGCTACGGATGGGGTGTTCCTCCATTTACTAAGTCAAAGGAGGAACTGATCTCGCAAAATGTCTCTATAAAACGAGACTACCCCACTAACCCGCATCTTCTTTTATCAGCCGGGACGTTTCTCTATGGTTGCCGTAAGGAAGGATGTGCTCTTGAGTCTACGCTTGCCGTACCGTGCTACAATGTTATGAAAAAAACGATGCTAGACTGGGCAGAGGAAAACGGCATTTTTACACCAGAGTTCTGGAAAGTGTAAAACAAAGTAGATGAATAGGATGAAGACAATGGACAGCACAGCACAGGAATTGTTCTCTGAAAAAGTGACGCGTTACATTAAGTCCTTTTATCCGCTTATCAGCCTGTCAACATTCGAGGAATTTCATACGGATGAACTGATTCAGAAATGGGCGGAAGAAAATGATGCAAAAATCAGGGAATGGAGCAATGGCGTAGGATGGGTTGATTTCAAGAGCAAGCGTCCCCTCAATGTTTCAGACAATACGCTGGCCGGAGCCTTATCGTTTGTTTTGGATAATGACCGGCAGGAAGGTTTTCTTGTACTGCGTGATGTATGGCCAGTTTTCCAGCGTGAATCGCCTCAGTATGACTTGCAGGCTGCACTTCTTCTGAAAAAGCTTGTCCGCAGACTCCAGACAAGTGAAGATTCTTCCATGACGATTTTCCTTGTAGGCGCAAGACACGAAATCCCGCTGATACTGGAAAAGGATGCGGTCCGTTTTGACGTCCCCCTGCCTGACCGCAAGGAAATTGAAGGCTTGCTTCATGAGCATGCCTCAGTTCAGCAGTATGACCTCAACGAAGATGAGGTTCCTGATATTGTAACCGCTCTCCAGGGACTGGGAGAGCGGGAAATTGAGCAGCTGTTAAACCGTGCCTGCATTATCAACGCCAACATCAGCAGGGATGACGTAGATCTGTTCATTAGTGAAAAAGAGCAGATTGTACGCAGAAATGCTGCCCTTGAGATGGTAGAGGGCAGCGAAAATCTTGGCGACATTGGCGGCCTTGACAATCTGACGCAGTGGCTGCAGCGCAAGGGACGCATCTTTTCCAGGCTGGCCGAGGCAAATGACTTTGGTGTGGATACACCCAAGGGTGTGCTTATTGTAGGTATGCCAGGCTGCGGCAAGAGCCTCTGCGCCAAGGTAACTGCCAGCATTTTCAAACTGCCCCTGCTCAGGCTTGATTTAGGATCGGTGTTTGGCAAATACCTCGGGGAAAGTGAAGCCAATCTGCGCCGGGCCCTGTCCCTTTCAGAGGCGATATCTCCCTGTGTGCTCTGGCTTGATGAACTGGAAAAGGCCTTTGCAGGCGTAGGCCAGACCAATGCCGATGTGACAACCCGCTTGTTTGGTTATTTTCTGACCTGGCTGCAGGAAAATACGAAGCCTATCTTTGTGATTGCAACGGCCAACAATATAGAACTGCCTCCTGAACTGCTCCGCAGGGGACGTTTTGACGAAACTTTCTTCGTGACCTTTCCGACTAAGAAAGAACGGGAAAAGATTCTCAAAATACATCTGAAAAAACGTTCCAAAAAGCTGTCAGACAACGACATACAAAGCCTGGCTGAAAAAATGGACATGTTTGCAGGCTCAGACATAGAAGCTGTAGTCAAGGAAGCTGTGGAAGCGGCTTTTGTTGATGGCAAGGCAGCATTAACTGCAAAGCATTTTGATGACGCCATCAAAAACATCAAGCCCCTGAAAAAAATGGCTTCGGACCTCATAAGCAAGTATGAGGAAATGTACAAAAAATACAGTATCCGTCCCGCATCGTCATAGGGCACCAGCAAGTTACAGCCTGTCTGTATGCCGGTAGCAGCCCTGCAAATCGTACTTTTGCATGGCACAAAAAAAGGATGGCCCTGGCCATCCTTTTATCGTCTGTATTTAAAAAATCGTCCAGCAGACTATTTAACCCCGGCAAGGGCATTTTGCAGCAGAACTGCCAGCTTGTCCCCGAAGTGCTCTACAAGGCGGCTCTGGGCCTCTACGACAGTCCTGAACATTTCCTGGGAGCCAAAGGACGGCATGTCAACAGTCTCCTGCGCCGCAAAGCTTCCCCTGTCCAGTACCTGGTTGTTCCTGACGTCGATAAGCGTCCAGCGGCTTTCCAGAGTAACATGGCCGCTTCTGTCAGCATCCATGCGCACAACCTCTATATAGGCCGCATACATGGGGGCAACTACGCTGCTCTGATAGGGCATGACTGTGATGCCGGCATTGAGGAGGGGGCCGGTGAGCTTGTGAGCCAGTACCCTCTGTATGCCCTGCTGCAATGGCTCTGCCCAGATATTGAAATTGGCAACAGCAAGATGGGTGCCCTTGGCATCACGGACAACAACATTGTTGCGGTCAAGGTAGCCGGGCATTGCTATCTCTTCCACAACCAGCGTTGTGCGCGGCATATGGTCGGCGCTTACGGCAGGAGCCGTGCTTTCAAGCATGTAGTAGTCGCTCTGGCGGCTTGAGCACGCAGAGAGGAAGCTCAGGCTGATTAAGGCAGTAACAAGAAGGAGAATGCGTACAACGCTCATTTAGTAGGCTCCTTTGCGGCCCAGCAGGATAGATTCTGGATTGCGGTCTAAGGTATCGGCAAAATGGCGCAGGGCGCGTGTTGCCGCAGCTCCGTCGCGGACAAGGTTGTTGAGCTGTGTTGCCATTGCAGAATTGGGATCGACAAACGACTTGGCTGAAGCGGCCAGGCTGTGTATCTCATCCATCGTCTGGCTTATCTTTTCCATGGACTTGCTCAAATCTTCCATGATGGCAGGGGCTGCAGCCGTGCTCTTGTCCATATTGCTCAGGATGCGTTCAGTAAGCGCAGGCGTCTTTTCAAAGCCCTTGAGCAGGGTGTTCAGGGTAGTGAAGGTATCTTCTATGGACTGCAGCGTGTTTTCTATGCGCCCCGACCCGAAAAGATTGTTAAGGTGCTCAACAGACGTCTGCAGGTCACTGGCGATTTTTTCGATATGCACCTTGCGGAAGGTCTGCGACAAGGTCTGTATGGGCGACTTGATGGTTGGTATTTCTGTCAGGGCATTGGAAGACACAAAGACAGCTTCTGTTTCCGGAAAGAAATCCAGCATGATGCAGGCCTGTCCTGTGACAAAGCTTGCCGTCTGCAGCTGGGCCCTGAGTCCCTTGCTGACCATTTCCCTGACAAGCTCCTGCTGCTGGTTTTCATCAAGGCTTGGCTCTCCGTCGTCCTCGACAAAGGCGTTTGAATTAAACCTGAAGCTGACCAGGGTTATCATGTTGTCCTGGCTGTCCAGTCCAAGCAGGCCGATATGGGTGACAGTTCCCATGGGCACGCCACGTACAAGGACA
>JAUMVQ010000208.1 GCA_030530085.1 Desulfovibrionaceae bacterium
AGGGTAGACCTGCCGCACCAGCATGAGCACAGGACGCTTGCAGACATTGTCCGCCTGCTTGAAAAGGCAGAGCTGAAGGATGCAGCCAGATCCATGGCCATTGGAACATTTACCCTGCTTGCCGAAGCAGAAGGCCGCGTCCATGGCAAAAAGCCGGACGAGGTGCATTTCCACGAAGTCGGCGCACTGGACAGCATACTGGATATAACGCTGGCCTGCATGCTCTTTGACGAGCTGCATCCGGATCTTTTCCAGGTCAGCCCCCTGCCCGTTGCTGACGGTTCAGTCACCTGCCAGCACGGCATCCTTCCTGTGCCTGCCCCTGCTGTCCTGGAGCTTCTGGACGGCATCCCGGTGGTTCCCTTTGCCGGGAAGGGAGAAACAGTGACGCCGACGGCAATTGCCCTTTTGAAAAGCCTTGGCGCCCAGTTCGGCCCCTGGCCTGCCATGCTGGTAGAAAAGCATGTCCTGGCTTTCGGCACAAAAGTTTTTGAAAATGCCCCGAACGGAGCCATTTTTGCCCTGGGGAAATCCATCAGCGGCTGCTGACAGGCTGTTATCGGGGCGTGCTTTTTTCTGCCGCCCCTTCCGCTCTTTCTGACTCCACAGATTCCTGCGCAGCTGCCTCCTCTGATGCCTTTGCGGCAGCGCCTGCATCAGTTCCGTCTACCAGATCAATATAAAACACGTATTTGGGCGGAACCGGCCTGTCCAGATACATGATTAAAGCAAAAAAGAGGACAAGCAGGCAGTTTATGGCCAGGGCTGCTGCCAGGATGCGGCCACGGCAAAGGCAGCGCAGCGCCGAAAAAAATCCTGTCTCCCTGGAGCCGGAGGACTCTTCCGTTCTGTTGCCGGCAGTGTCTGCCAGCCCAAGGTCAGGGCAGGAAGCAGTGCCGCTCATGCCCGGAGCCGGGTTTTCGGCATCCTCATGGTACGCCATATCAGGTTCTGCCAGCTTTTTTGCCGACAGGGATGCGCCATAGGGCTGAGGCACTGTATCGTGCTCATATGCATCAGGAGTGTCGGAAAGAATACCGTCCCTTGATGGCGAAACATAACCTTTGTAGCCGCGCATGCTCCACTCTCCTTTGCCGTGCGCCATGAGATCTTTTTGGGAAAAGCCGCAACAGATACGATGACTTCTGTATACGGGCTTACTGTCCCGCGGGCAAGGCTACGCTCATTTATGCTGTTTTCAAAAAATGCCTCTTTGACGGCATTATTTTTTTGTGCTAAAGGATCTTTTTTCTAGGGATTATCAGAATACTTTGCTCAGCAGCATAAATTCTGTTGCTATCCGTCAACAGTTTCTCTATACTGTTGCCTCGAAAAGTTTTAACCAACTCACTTCCTATAGGAGAATACATATGGCCAGCCTGTTCGGCAGCACCTCTGATATGGTTATCCAGCCCGTTGTTGAAAATGGCACTGAGTTACTGCTCGCCATCGACGAAAAGGGCCTTTACTTTACCACAGCCAAATACGTTGATTCCAATCTTGCCGATCCGAATCGCTACACCGCCGCACGCGCCAATATGGCAGAGCGTCTTGCCGCTCTGGACCTTGACGCCGCTGCCCTGACCGAAGCCAACAAGGACAAGATCAAGAAGGCCGGCGAAGGCGCAGACAAGAAGAAGATCAACCCTCTGAAGGCTTCCAAGCGCGCCATGCGTGGCTAGTGCTTCATATAAAAGCATCTTTCTTCTTAAAAAAGTATTACCGTGCCGGAAGGCACAAAAAAAGCGGATCCTTTTCGGATTCGCTTTTTTTGTATCCTCTAGATCCGTATCCGGGGGATACGGCATCAGGGCCTGCGCCTGCCGGGGGCGTACACCGGCACGACCTTAGCGGCTTTTTCTGCCCTTAGGAGCAAAAAGCGCTTCAACAGACCCGACGGACGCGGCACCCGGCCTGGAATCAAAGAGGACAGAACAGGCGACGCGGTTAAACTGGGCGGTCCTCTGTATTTCACGGATCCGCTCGCTGGTGTCCATCTTCATAATGACAACCTGCAAAAATTTCAAAAGTCCCTTCCTGTCCTGCCCGTCCAGAACGGCACCTTCGTTCTTCAGCGCACAAAGCACCTCCTCAGGCAGTCGGGACTCGTCCAGAAGGGCACCCGTACCGTCCTTGAAAACGGAAGCATCGCCATCCAGTCCCTCAAGGACCTTGATGGCCGCCTCGACGGCACGTTTTCTCTCAAGCACTTCTTCGCTGGTCATGTCCAGATAGGCTGTTTTCTGCTTCTCCATAAAAAGTCTCCTCAAATCTTTTCTGCCATAGTGTCCGGCACTTTGCTTGCGGCAAATAATAGCAGGACAGATGCAGCAATGCTTTTGCAACAAAAACTTCCTACTCTACAGATTAAAGTCTGTACAGCAGAAACTGGAAATGCTACATTTTGTTTGTCCTTTAATATCCCTTGCAGGATGCTGTGCCTGCAAAAGAAGGCAACAGTAAAGGAGGTTGCTATGCAGTATTTTGTAAAGAAAGGACCTGACAACACAGGAGAAACAATCCGCCTGGCAAAGAAAGCAGCCATGGAAAGAAACATACGGCACATTGTTGTGGCCAGTAACCATGGTGATACAGCATCCCTTTTCCTTGATATTGCAGACAAGACACATATAGTCTGCGTCACCCATGCCGCAGGCTATGCCGGTCATTACCCGTGCGAAATGGCATCAGAAACACGTGCGCATCTTACCTCTGCCGGCATGGATGTGCTGACGACCACCCATGTCCTAAGCGGTGCCGAAAGAGGCTTAAGCTCAGCTTATCAGGGCATAGGACCAGTCGAGGTCATGGCCAAGACGCTGTACATGTTCGGGCAGGGCCTGAAAGTCTGCGTGGAAGTTGCCGTCATGGCCCTTGATGCAGGCCTCATCCCCCATGGCGAGGATATCATTGCCGTAGGCGGTACAGGACGCGGTGCCGATACGGCCGTCATTCTGACACCGGAACACGCCTCTGCCATCCTCAAGACAAAAATTCGCGGCTTCATCTGCAAGCCCTGGGATTTCTAGACTTTTTTCGCCCGGCCCAAAGAGAAATCATAAAAAATTCGCTTCATGCGATTTTATTTCTTGACAAGACGGGGCTGTTTCTATAATTTCCCTTTCTGCGTGAGGGAAATCCTCCCAAACAGGCCATTGTAGCTCAGTCGGCAGAGCGCGTCCTTGGTAAGGACGAGGTCTCCAGTTCAATCCTGGACAATGGCTCCACGAATACAACAGGGAATCGCAAGAAATTGCGGTTCCCTTTTTTGCTTGTGCCTGCCCTGCACCTCAGGCTTTTTGTCAGGCACAAGCAAAGCGGCATGACAGCCGGCCATAGCGGCAGTCTATTGCTGCTTGTGCAAAAAATCTCGTAACAAGTCTTTTAGCAGAACAGCAAACAGAGGCTTTGACATATTCGGCATACAAGCGCTATAAGAACAGTTTGTAGTGGAGTGAAAGTGTCCGTTACCGCATCATGCGCATTTCGTTTTCCGCCAGGAGGCCCTGCCTGTCCTGTTTGCAAGCAGGCTAGCCTGAAAAGCTCAGGAAGACCAAAGCCTGATGCCAGGTCGTGTCACACGCCAGAGCATACGCCAGGCGGTACTATCAGGCATGCCATTTCCCT
>JAUMVQ010000209.1:0-1025 GCA_030530085.1 Desulfovibrionaceae bacterium
AGGGACACCAGGCAGCGGAACAGCTCGTCGTTGTTGCTTTCCTTGGGCGTAAAAATTGCATCCAGCAGAAGAAATATGTGCCTGGAACGGTTGTTTACTTCCTTGACTGTAGCGAGTGATATGCTTCTTTTTGTCATTTTCTTATAGAGCCATGCTGCGTTGACCGGGGAAATACTGGAAAAGACACAGGGCAGCCGGTACCACGGCTGCCAGAGGAAGACAGCCTTTGCCGGCACATGCCCGAAAACAAGCCAGTGAACAGCCGTGCCGAAGACAAAAGGACAAACCAGCCTGAAAGAGAGGAACAACAGTCTTCCAGACGCATTGGACACGAGCCTTGTTTAGTGTGCAGTCCTGGCCTTGAGGCCTGGCCTTTTGTTTATGCAAAAAAGGACAGGTCAAAATTAACAGGTCTTTTCGTACAGCGTCATGGGCTGTCTTCAAACAGCATTGCCATAAGACAGAGCCTGCGTACTGCACACCTATCTTCTTTCTTTATCTGGTCCCTGCTCTTAACACTTATTTTGCCGGAAAAGCAAGGCTTTTGTTACAAAAACAGCGCTAATTTGTGATGCATTGCATTGTATCTTTGCATCCATAAGTTTTTTTTGCAAAAAAAGCTCTTTGTGTTGTTCTGCGGGTACAAGCATGTGCAGTCAGGTATTCAGCCCTTTTGAAAAACAAAAAAAGCCTACCTGCAAGGTACTGCATCACGTAGTATCTTGTAATTATGTAAAAAAATAATTAATATATTAATGATTTTTTAATATGTTTATTTATTTATAGTAGCAAGGACACCTTCCTGCCTGCCCGTTGTGTCTTTTTTTCACACTCGCCAAGCCACGTTTTAGTCAGCTGGCAGATGCCTTGGCAAGCCATGTACTACAGGCTCATGGTCTTGACAATATGATGAAATATCATAAAATTATGCCCAGTAATGCTGATAATTTCATGAAGGGGTCAGGCGCTTCCCCGGCCTTCATCCTGTTCATCTGCCAGCACCAGCCACCACAGACAAATTTCCC
>JAUMVQ010000209.1:1035-3596 GCA_030530085.1 Desulfovibrionaceae bacterium
TCCCTCAGTACAGTTCCTGCCGTCCTATTTCCTCCTGTTTAAACTGGCAGAACTGTACGGAACAAAAGCCTGCCGGACGTTCAAGAGAACGCTACAAGAACAGGGCAGCAAAGAAATGCACCCGCCCCCGCACAAAACTGCCAGACAACTGCCAGTACAGCAGCCAGCAAAGCTGTTTGTGCAAGAGTGTTAAAGCGTACAAGAGAGGTTTCGACCATGCGATCCGACAAAGCAACAAACAAAGAAGCAAATAAAGACGCAAACAGGGCAGCAGGCAAAACAGCCAAAAAGCAGCCTGCCCCTTCTTCCGCTTGCGAATGGCTTGAGACCAACGGCCTCGGGGACTATGCCTCGGCCACAACCGAGGGCATAAACACCAGGCGCTACCACGGCCTGCTGGTAGCCAACTTAGGCGAAATGGACAGACATGTGCTGCTCTCAGGCACGGAAGACTGGCTTGTGGCCGGATCCAGGACATGGCCTTTGTCATCAAGGCACCATCCCTTCACTATCTACCCTGAAGGCGTCCGCCAGCTCAGCGGCTTTAGCAGCAGCCCCTGCCCCACCTTTACCTACAAGGCAGGGAACTTTGTCGTTACCAAAAGCATATTGCTGCTTCACGGACAGCACACGGTCCTCATGCGCTATCATGTGGAAAGCACTGCAGCCAAAGCAGCCACCAAGGCAGCCACAGACAGCCTGACCTTGCGGATTTCGCCGCTGCTGGCCTTCAGGTCCTTCCATGCCTTGACGCATGCCAACATGGATCTGCAGGTTAAGACCTATCCGGTGAACTCTGCTGCCAACGGCTTCAAGATACAGCCCTATAACACGCTGCCTGCCCTCTATATGCAGGTAAGCGGCCTCTTTGACTTCCTGCCCTCCCCTGAATGGGTCAACGTGGTCGAATATCCGGTTGAGCAGGCCAGGGGCTTTGACTATTCCGAGGACCTCTTCTCGCCCGGGCTTCTGGAAATCCACCTGCTTCCCGGCGAGGACATCATCGTCTCTGCCTCGACCTCCGAAATCAAGGGTGCTCCTGAGACCAGCCAGCCCCTGGAAGCTATGTGGGCAGCTGAGATTGAGCGCCGCAACACAGCAGCGCACGCAAAGGCCTATGCCAAGTTCAGCGAGCCGGAAAAATTCCTGGCCAGAAGCTCGGCCTGCTTTACGACCAGGACGCCGTGCAGCCGTGCCATGGTCATAGCAGGCTACCACTGGTTCGGGAGCTGGGGCAGGGATACGCTTATCGCCCTGCCAGGCGTGACCTTCCTGGCCGGGCGTATTGAGGAAGGCATAGATGTCCTGACCTGCATGGCACAAAATGCCTCGGACGGCATTATCCCCAACACCTATACAGGCGGCGGGCGGCCAGGCGGCTACAACAGTGTTGATGCCAGCCTGTGGTATGCCTGGGCCTGCCAGCTCCTGCTTGAAAAGCTGCGCAAAAAGAAGCTGACCAAGGAAGCCGCTGCCTTCCAGGACATATGTGCGCCAGCCATTTACGCCATCATTGATGCCTACCGCAAGGGCCGCGTGCCCTTTGCCAGGGTGGCCTCCTCCAACATGCTTGAGGTGGGCACTCCCGGAACGCAGCTCACCTGGATGGATGCCCAGGTCAACGGCAAGCCGGTGACGCCCAGGAACGGCTATCCTGTCGAAATACAGGCTCTTTGGTACAATACGCTGGCCTTCGGCCATGAGCTTGCCAGGAAGAGGGGCGATGCCGATCCCTATCCTGCCAGCAGCCTGCGCGCCCTGCGCAGTGTCTTTGAGGCCAAGTTTGTAAAGGAGGACGGTTCCCTGTACGATGTCTGGCTGCACAGCAATGAAGGCGGTCCCGATGCAGCCGTGCGTCCCAACCAGCTGCTCTGCGTTTCCATGCCATATCCCATTGCCCCCGAATCGTCATGGAAAGCCATCGTGGACAGGGTGACAGAAGACCTGCTGACACCATATGGCCTGAGGACGCTTTCCCCCTCCCATCCTTCCTTTGCCCCGCAGTACGCTGGGGACGCCGCCTCAAGGGACGGCGCCTACCATCAGGGAACAGTATGGCCATGGCTCTTAGGTCCCTACACGGATGCCCTTGTAAAGAGCTGCAGGCTGAACTCCTCTGACAAGGAAAAGCAGCAGGTCCTGGACAAGGCCGCAAGGAAACTTCTGAAAACGGTGACGCCGCTTTTTACAAGGCACCTTGCAGAAGCAGGCATGGGCCATATCTCGGAAATCTTTTCCGCAACAGAGCCCTATGCCCCTGACGGCACCATTGCCCAGGCGTGGAGCGAGGGCGAGGTCCTGCGCATGCTGCAGATCCTGAAGAAGAATGCCCCTGACGCCTACAATGAGTGGGCAGGCAGGTTGCGGCTCCCCTGCCTGTAGTGTGCATGCCCTTCATGGCAAAAAGTTTTTTTAATATTTTTCAGGCAATTGTAACCTGACAAACACATTTTTGCAGGATGCTTCCGGCATCCTGCGAGGGTATCAGCAATAATTTTTCGGGGGTGAAGAACCATGCGTGTTCTTATGTTTGGATGGGAATTTCCTCCGCATATCAGCGG
>JAUMVQ010000210.1 GCA_030530085.1 Desulfovibrionaceae bacterium
GGCTTCACCTCAGGCTTTTCCGGCTCAGTATCATCGCCAGTACGATTCTGACCCGGATCAGGCGTTTTGGGCTCAGTGCCATTGCCAGAAGAAACAGACTCAGTATCAGTCCCTGGCTTAGGATCGGGCTCGGGCTCAGGCAGCAGAGCTTTCTCGATCTCAAGGCAGAAACAGTCCTTCTCCCTTGATAAAACCATGATCTGGCCATCAAGGCGAGTCAGGCTTTCCTCCTGCTTAATCTCCTTTTCCTTTTCTGCATAGAACTTCTCTGCCCTGCTCACAATCTCCTGGGCTTTTTCATTGCCGCCGGCTGCGCTGCGGATTGCCTCCATGCACTGGCTGGCATTGTCAAGCAGTTCCTTCCGCTTGGCATCCAGCAACCTGCCATACCCGCTGCTGACTTCACTCATAAGCTTATTGAGATCAGGAATACGATTATAGTCAAACCTGCCCTCTCCTGCCACAATCTGGCGGATCCCGTCCAGGGCATTTCTGATGCCTTGCTCCTGCCTGAGATGGTCCTTTTCACACTGCATCTTGTGCAGCATCTGTACGGCACCATCAAAGATATGCTTCTGGTTAGTAAAGAAGTTTTTTACCCTCTCCAGGCTTTTGTTTGAGACAAAAAGCTCATCCTCCAGCTTTGCAATGGCAGACATGAGGGCGACATTGTCCTTGCGCTGTGACAAGACCTCATTCACCAGGCTGGCGGCCTTTTCCACGTCCTCCCTGCCTGGATAGTTCATGCCGCCTTTATAGTTTCTCTTAAGCTCTTCAAGATTCCCTTTCTGCTCTTCAAAGTGACTGACGATGAAGTCAACCAGGCCGTCCTCGTCACGAGGCACATCCATAACATCAAAATAATCCCCTAAGATTTTTCTTGCCTTCTTCAGGGCAGCAATACTCACGTTCTGGCGCAGCGCAACGGCAGTCTTTCCGATCTCGCTTTTCTTGCGCAGCATATCGGGCAGCCTGCGGTCATCAGGCTGGATGGTGCTGCCGGCCTGCTTGATCGTAATCTTCTGCTCATAGACAAGCCTGGCCACGACAAGGGCGATGTCTATTTCGCGCCAGCCATAGGGAACAGCCTGATAGCGGGACTGTATGTCCGCCATGGAACTGGACAGCATATTGCTTTCCTGCATCCGCAGATAGTCTTCCACTATTGCTGCGGCCCCCTGATTGGGCCATATTCCCTGCAGCGTGTCTTTTCCGCCTTTCAGGAGAACCTGGCGGATGTCATCGTCACTGTTGGCATGCTCCACGATCTGGGACAGCTCGCTGTACACGTGCTCAACAAGGGATGCCATGGCCTGCTCAATCCTGGTCCTGGCACTGTCGCTCTTTTTGCCGGTGAGATGCGTACCATCCACATAATATTCCGCATTCTGTATAGCCTTGCCGAGAGCCTTCTTGGCTGCATCTTCCAGGTCAGTTGCGTCTTTCTGCCTGTCCCTGATGATAGCCTGCATGGACTGCGGCATTTCTCTCACATTCTTGTGGTTCACATACTTCCGGATCTTCAGGGCATTTTCCAGGGCTTCATAGTAAGAGCTGTCGTCAAGCACAACCATGGCCTGCCCTTGGGAGTTCATGATAAGCTGGGTACTGTCCTTTTCCGCAGCATCGCTTGCCATGGTCAGAAAATGCAGTTTCAGGCCGCCTGCCTGAGCACCCCGTGCCACTTTGTCCACCATCCGGTCAAAGGGAAAATCATACTTGCCGTAGCGGAACTTCCTTTCTGTATAAATCTCGTCAAAGATGAGATTCCCGATACGCTCTGATACAGAGGCATTGTCCACCATAGTATTCTGGATTTCGCGCTGTATGTCCTGTTCCTCATCGGTCAGAAATATATACGTATCTGAGGTGCGATTTATGTAGTTCTGCTTTTCAAGCCGGTCGAGAGCGTCCCTGACCTTCTCCCGCAGGGCAACCTTGTCTATGCGGATGTCATCGGCCATGAGAATAACAATATTCTCCAGCGTGGCCTTAATGTCGTCAACATAACGGATGAGATACAGAAGCTTCAGCACGTCTACATCGAACTTCATTATGCCGTTGCCGTCATCGGCGGCCTTGTCGCAGCGCTCAATGGCACGACGGATGGAACTGTCCAGGACGGTATGCACTGTGCCGTAAAACAGGTAGAACGGTACCAGGGTATACTCGTCAGCTTCCTGCACTGCCATCGCCGCCTCCTGAAAACTTGACAGCATGGAGCGTTCGCCGCTGGACGTGTTCTTGCCCACACTGCCGTGCCTGCGTAATTCGCCTAACACATTTTGCAAAAGCTTGAACTGGTACGGGACAAAAGGATAGTCCACGGCAAATTGCTGCGGCCCACTAAAGCCCTTGATGTCCTGTACGCAATCCCTGAAGCTGAAGAGATTGCGGAGCACGGAGTCATTGGCAGTATACAAGGCTTCAAGCCCGGCCATGTCAGCAGGCTTTTTTCTCAAAAGGCGTTTCTGGATAACTTCATCTACAGAGGAAGACGACAGGGTAAGCCGTGTCTTAAAACGTGCCTGGATGCGGGAGAACTCGTTTATGCGCACTTTGACAATTTCATCAACAGCTTCCTGGCCGGTACAGACGACCCAGACAGATCCGCCGCATACAGATCCAAGCTCCTCTACCAGGGACTGAAGGTCGAGCAACCGGTCAGTATCAGTGCCGATATACTGGCCGACTTCGTCCACCATGAACAGCAGACGGAAATTTTTCGGCTTGCTTCTGACATAGTCCCTGATATCTTCCACAAGCTGGTCAATGGCAATAGTGTCCTCTGACTTGTCGTTGAACCAGCTTTGTGCATCTGCTTCCGACATGTCCAGCACTTCCATCAGGGTCTCCACCACAAACTTGCCGTTGAACCCCATGCGTTTTCTCTGCTCAAGCCAGGGACTGCCCTTCTTCTGCTCGAACACACGGCGAAATTCCTCGGTTTTCCCTGACTTTTCAATATACTGTTCAAGCCTTGTCACTTTCAGGCTTTCGCCACAGAAGCCCAGGTGAGAATAGAACTTCTTGGCAAAAGCACGCCGCACTGAGGCCTCCGGCCTGCCATCCGATGCTGTAACACCGATATTAAAGAGAATAGTCTCCGTCTCGTACCGCGCTGCCTGGTCAATTGCCATAAAGGAGGCAGGGTCATCCGCAAATTTTTCGCGGAAGTACTCTACTGTCCTTTTTCCGTCTATCTCCCTGTTTTCAAGCAGGTAGGAAAGCATCTTCAGAAAATGGGACTTGCCGCTGCCAAAAAAACCGGTAATCCAGACACCGATATCAGTGGTAGGCTTGGCGAATGCTTTCGTATAGGTGTCAAAAAAGCTGAGGAAATGCCCCTTCAGTTCTTTGGTTACGACATACTCGCGGACTTCCTGGCTGACATAATTCTTGTTATCATCATTTACCGTGATGACCCCCTGGATCTCGCGGTTAATATCATCGGCAAAGATATCTCTGATAAGCATGCTCATAGTATTTCCTGTCAGATATTTGGTAGTGTAAAAAGTTTAGCCGGCCACGGACTTTGCAACACAGCTTTTGTTCTGGCACGCAATGCCCCAGTGCAGGATAACGGGATAGTC
>JAUMVQ010000211.1 GCA_030530085.1 Desulfovibrionaceae bacterium
GGAGATGCCGGTGGTAGCTGTAATCTCTGCGCTGGTAGTAATGCTGTCAGTATTGAGGAGGCCGCCATTGGCATTCTGCAAAAGGATGACCTTGTCACCGACCAGGAATGCGCTGCTTCCATCCTTGCCAAAGAGATTGACGACACTGACAGACACGTCGGCATTGGCGAGGGATGTACCGTCGCTATCTGTCAGGCTCAGGATGATTTCCTCTGCATGCATTTCAGCATACTGATAGGTCAGGTTCTGGAAATTTTTGATATTGAAGGCTGTCATCCCGCTGGATCCGGCAAATGACAGGGTATTGCCTGAGGTGTCGCCTGTGATGCCGGAAGCCTCGGTCATGCCGCCATACAAAACAGTGCTGTCCCCGAAGACAGGGCTTTTTCCGTTTGTATCAGTGCCAAGAACAAGCGTGTTGTTTTTGGCAGAAATTGATGATGTTTCTGCGTCAAACTTCCCTGTCAGGTTGCTGTATCCGCCATACAGGGCCCCGCCTGTGAATGAGCCTCCGTACAGTGCCACCGTGTTGCCGTCTGCGTGGGCCTGGGCCTCAAGGTCAGCCTCAGGCCTTGTATGAAGGGCGTATCCTGTGGCGTATCCGCCATAAAGGTTTTGCGTCACCTCCGCATTTGTCAGTGTCACCGTGTTGCTGCTGGCGCTGGCATTGCTTTCGCCGCCGGCAACAGGCTCCTGTGTGTAGCCGTCCATGGCTGTATCTTCGGTGGTCTCTGCCCTGCCTCCGTACACATTTGTGAACTGGCCGCCTGTGATCTGCACATGGTTGCTTTCCGCCAGTGCCTCAGCATTGCCTGCCTTGACAATGGCAATACTGACAGAATCCTGAGTCTGATAGGGATAGGCTCCGGCACGGGCTTTTGTGACCGCCCTGGCATATCCGCCATAGACGCTGCCGGCAGATGTGCCATTGAAAAAGACGTTATTATCTTTTGCAGATGCTTTTGTCGTTCCGCCAGTCACGTTCGCATACGCTTCCTGCCTGCCCTGGGACCATGCAATGACAAAATTGCTTGCCTTTGCATACCCTCCATAGGCATTGTCAGCCTGGCCTCCGTTGCTGGTTACAGTATTCTCACTGGCATATGCCTCGTTTGTGCCGCCAATGGCAGTGACAGTGGCTGTTTTGTACATGATATGGACGTTGCCGGCACTGTCAGCAAAAGTTGTCCCTGCATACACATTGCCGTTGTAATCCTTATAGGCGGCCTCGGCATAGCCTCCGTAGAGAGTGGTAACGCTGCCATTGCTGGTAACATTGTTAAGGTTTGCTTCTGCCTTTCCGTTGCCGCCACGGACTGTGAGCGTTATTGCATCGAGATCAGCGGCAGATATGTCTTCACTGTCCGCGACCACCGACTCATAGATACATTTGAAGACAGGCACCACCCTGGCATATCCGCCCGCAATTGTGGTGCTTTCTCCCTCTGTGGAGACAACAATATTATTGCTGGCAGTTGCTGAACCTGAAAGAGGGCTTGTTACATCATAGCTGCCGGCAATGGCACTGGTTGTCTGATTCGTCCAGGCCTGGGCATCAGCATAGCCGCCGTAGATACTGGCAGCGCTGATGCCGGACACTTTTGACATATCGACAACAGTGCCGCTGGCATACGCGGCAGTCACAGACTGGTCATCTGTGTATGCGGCCCTGCCTCCGTACACAGTGTCATATTCTCCGCTTTTCAGTTCTGCAGCATCGCCGGAAACTGTGGCAGTTGTTCCTTCGTATGTTGTTCCCCGCAGCACCAGATCTTCTGCCTGGGCTGTATTTTGGGCAATAAAGGTAGACAGCAACAACAGGCAGCAGCTGCCCGCTGTACGCAAATTTCTGGACATAGTACACCTCTTATGACTTATGTCACATTATGGTCAGATTGTATGGTTTTTTAGTGAGGTGCTTTCCAGCTAAACAACCGCATCCAGATAAAGCCGCGGTATCGCTTTTTAAGGACAGTAATTCCCTGAATGCAGGTATAGAGCATGCCATGGGCTGTCCTGCTGCCCAAAAGGCGTGCAAAAAGGAAATGTCTCCTGAAGGAGATAATCCATTCTATGAGTTCTTCCCATGAGTACTGCACATGGGCAATACTCATCGCAAAGAAGCTTTTGGACTCAGTGGGGGAACTGCAAAGTCCTTCAGCAGAAAAAGCATGAGACAGAACTGTGTCTCGTTTCTTTTTTACCAGGGGATGGGCCGGTAACATGATACTTGGATTTAACCGCCCTTGCGGGGTTAGAGGTTGATGGGGGAAGATACCGTAACAATAGGTGATTCAGACTGGTATATGGTTATGTTCTGTGATGATTGCAGTCTGTATATTGCAATATGCAAAACAACATAGCGATTTACTATGTTATTGCATCAGGCAGAAAATGCGGAAAAGACAGGCTAAAATCTGCGTCAGAAGACGGTACAGTAGCAGAGTGCTGTCAGTCCCTGTCCGGTCTGAAAGGAGCCAGCCGCTTGTAATCCGCTATTTATCGTGACCTGTTTCGCAGATGCGATAATTTAACAGTAATGATATCTGTTACGAAATAAAATGCAAGCAGATTTTTGATATTTACAAATCTGCAAACAGAGCGTTGCAGCCAATGCGACAGGGTACGGATAAAGACGCCGCACAATAGTGCCGCAGGGCATGACTGCAGACGCTTCGGACTATGCAACAGACTATACAACAGTCTGCGAATTCAGAGCCTGGCCTTTACAGACAGCAGGAATCGCCGGCCGTGCAAGAGCTGTGTACACAGATGCGTTTGCATTTATTCGTATGTCAGAAGGGCTTTTCCCTGTGCTGTATTTTGGCAACAGAAGAAGACCGCAACAACAGGCACTGCCTGCCTGCTGTACGCAAACTCAGCATAGTAAAGCCCTTTTGTGTGACATGCGTCACATTTTGGACAGCTTATTCGGTTTTTGACTAAGCTGCTTTCCAGCTAAACAACCGCATCCAGATAAAGCCGCGGTATCGCTTTTTAAGGACAGTAATTCCCTGAATGCAGGTATAGAGCATGCCATGGGCTGTCCTGCTGCCCAAAAGGCGTGCAAAAAGGAAATGTCTCCTGAAGGAGATAATCCATTCTATGAGTTCTTCCCATGAGTACTGCACATGGGCAATACTCATCGCAAAGAAGCTTTTGGACTCAGTGGGGGAACTGCAAAGTCCTTCAGCAGAAAAAGCATGAGACAGAACTGTGTCTCGTTTCTTTTTTACCAGGGGATGGGCCGGTAACATGATACTTGGATTTAACCGCCCTTGCGGGGTTGAAGGTTGATGGGGAAAACGGCTGTACTGTCAATGCGTGAAACAATGCCTCGCAAAAACAGCAACACTGTATTATGAATGCGACAAAAGACGACAGAAAGCTGGTCACAGCCTTCACATCGTCAGCCCTGATACCGCCGGCACTCATAATCCTCTTTTAAAGTCCTGTTCACCACATGAACAAGATACGACTAAATGATACCTCTTATTAATAAAAAAGCAAGTGTTTTGGTAGCAAATGCAGGGCCGACGGATGACGTTTTGACAGATATTCAGGCATGGGTTATAAAAGTAAG
>JAUMVQ010000212.1 GCA_030530085.1 Desulfovibrionaceae bacterium
CTCCTGCTCCTCAGTTTTCAGCGTATCCCGGAGGACTGCGCAGGCAAAGCTGACAAGGCCTTTGGGCAGTCCCTTTGTCGCTTCCAGGGCACAGGCTATGCGGTCGCGCACTTCAAGTGCCGCACCATGTCCTGGCACTGTCACTGAAACAGACGGTGCCTTGTCGTTGTAGAGAAGATGCTCAGGGTCATCTATGCCCAGGCTCACCTGCACCTCTTCCCCCTGCTGCTTCATATCAAGGAAGGGGCCTGCCTTTTTTGCTCCGACAAGACGCACAAAGGAATCCTGCACCTCGGCCAGCTGCTGCTCGCTGATACGGTTAAAGCGGCGCTCCAGCAGGGGACGGCGGATATGGATGGCTCCCATTTTGATGAGCTTGAGGAAACAGTGCCTGATCCCCAGGCACTCGGAAAGCGTCCCCTGGGGAGTCCAGTCAAAATGGGCAAACAAGTCTTTCTGGGTCAGAAAAGGCATGCGCAGAGAGACATCGCCAGGACCTGAAGGCCTGGTTACATACTCTGTCCAGTCCCTCATGAGGTCCACAGTCATAATATTGGCCCTGAACAGAAACTGCCTGCGCAAAAAGGAAAACTCAAACCCTGTATTAAAGCCCACAAGGCAGTCACAGTTCATAAACAGCCTGGTGAGCTCGTCCCTGTATTCATCCAGAAGATGTTCCCTGGCCACAACAGAGGGCGTCAGGCCGTTAATGCGGGATGCCCTGGGCCATTCTGTTTTGTATTCAGGCCTGAACCTGGCGTGAAAAACCGGTGACGGCTCGCCCTTCCTGTCTCCGCCACGCCATGGATCGCGGGCATCAATGAGGCACAGCTCCAGAATTTCATCATCCATCTGCGTGCCTGTCGTCTGAATCTTCACAACGTAGACAGTCTTGTTCTGCAGCTGTTCTGACGACGGCTTCATCGGCTCAATTATCACGTAGCACCCTCCATGGACGATTTGGAGCTTCCTGCTGGAAAAAGCGGTTTAGAACGGGGGTACACATCCCGCCCGCAAACACATTATATACGAAAATACAGCCCATAAAGAAAGGGGCATGAAGGCAGTCTGAAGCCTTCAGCTGCATCCCACCAAAAAAGCACAAATCCTTTGCTACATGGGCATTACTGCCGTCATTCCCCGGCGGTAATGAGAGAATCAGGCAAAAAATTGCCAAAAACATATCTGGCTTTGCAGTCATCATCTGCTTACTTTTCCAAACAGGCAAGAGCGGCATGACAGCTCCTGCCAGCAGCAAGGAGGCAGCTTATATGCCCAAAACAGCCACATATACCGCATCCTGCCTGTTAGCAGGACTGCTCACCCTCTTCTCTTCATCTTTTGCACATCCTGAAGCCGTCTTTGCACAAAACGGGAGCCAGGCAAACGGAAGTACTACAATGGACAGAATTCAGATTGCCCAGCAAAACAGGCAAAAACTGCTGGGCGAAGATACAACAGCCATGGATACCACAGATCCTGAGCTTGCCGCCATCAGGGACCGCCTCGTATACGGGGAACTTGCCGACAAGGGCACACTGAGCCTGCACCAGAAAATGCTTGTCACCATGGTGGTACTGACTGCATCCCAGACAACGGATGACATCTATGTTCAGACAAAGGCAGCCCTGCGCGCAGGCATTGCTGCCCCTGTTATCAGGGAAGCGGTTCTGCAGTGCACTCCCTACATAGGCTTTCCCAAGACTCAGCAGGCTTTGCGTTATGTCAGCAAATGCTTTTCCGATATGGGCATAGACGTCCCTGAAAACCAGGCAACTGTCACGGAAGAAAGCCGCTTTGCAGACGGCCTTGCCAGGCAGAAGGCCATTTTCGGGGATGCCATTGACAAAATGCATGCCTCTGCGCCCGAAGGACAGAAGGATATCATGGTACAGCACCTCACAGCCTTCTGCTTTGGCGACTTCTACACCCGCAAGGGGCTGGACCTGAAAACCAGGGAACTGCTGACTTTTGCCATTGTCAGCACGCTTGGCGGCTGCGAGGCACAGGTAAAAGCCCATGTGCAGGGCAATGCCAATGTGGGCAATACCAAGCAGAATCTCACCGACTGCCTCTGCTGGATGATGCCTGATATCGGCTTTCCCCGCACGCTCAATGCCCTGGCCTGCGTCAACGCCGTATTGAAGTAGACAGCAGGATTGAACGCAAGCCACGAATTTTTCAGCTAAAAACACAACATTGCAGGCATCCTGCCCGGCAGGACAGCTTTTTGAAGCTGCATATTGCCTGGATGCCTGCAATACGGAGAATACGCATGAAAGACAAAAAATCCTCATTTCTGGCACTGTCCAGAAGGACATTTCTGACCATGGCCTCCTTAGGCGCCATCGCCCTTGGTCTCGGCGTAGGACCGTCCGCCTCCTTTGCCGCAGAGGCAGCAAAAGGCCAGAATATCCTGATTATCTATTTTTCACACTCCGGCAACACAAGGACCATAGCCGAACAAATCCACAGCAGAACCGGCGGCGACATCGTCGAGCTGAAGACAGTACAGCCCTACCCCGATGACTACAACACAACCGTTGATATGGCCCAGAAGGAAAAGACTGAGCATGCAAGGCCTGCCATTACGACAGAGCTGACTGATCTGGCAAAATACGACACGGTATTCCTGGGCTTCCCCAACTGGTGGGGGACCATTCCCATGGCCTATTACACACTGCTGGAAAAATATGACCTTGGGAACAAAATTGTCATTCCCTTCGTAACCCACGGCGGCAGCGCCTTTGGATCCAGCCTCAATGACTTAAAACGCCTCTGTCCCAAGGCCCGCTTCAAGGAAGGGCTGGCAGTGCGCGGCTCAAGGGTCAAATCTGCCCAGAAAGACGTAGACAAGTGGCTCAGCAAGCTGGGACTGGCATCAGAGTAGTGCCATAAGCCCTGGCTTACGCCTCATCTTGCAGCAACAAACAATAAGCCTCCCCCAAAACAAGGCCTGCCCTGCCCATGAAAAATAGCAGTGGCAGGCCTTGATGCTGTCTGTGCTGCATTGGATTTTTCGTCAAAAAAGGCCTCCCTTCGCCTTGCTGCCCTGCCGCTGCCGGCATTTGAGGCTTTGCAAAGGAAAAGGAGGCCTTGTCTTATGCCGCGTTCTTTGGGGAACGCGGCTTTTCTTACGAACTAAAATTCATACATCAGGCTGCAGTTGCCGGAAACACCACGCTTCTGGCCTACATAGCCCTGCACGCCAAGATTGACGGAGAGAGGAATGGCCTCGGACGGCTGCATCATAAGGCCAATCTCGCCCATGCCGGAGCTTCCCTTGAAGCTCGGGGCAGAGACAGAATGATCGAAGGCTGTGGATTCGCAGGAACCGGCAAACTCATGCTCATAGGCAGCGCCCACATAGGGCCTGAAGCGCTCGGAGCCCTTGTAGGTGTACCTGGCACCAAGGCGGATCCTGTTGGAATCCATGTCGTCGTATTCAAACTTGTCCGATGTTGTCAGCGTATCGTCCGTGCCCTGCACCCTGGTCCACATGTACTTGCCGTAGACATCAAGGTCGTGTTCTTCCGTGATGTTCCAGACGTACCCTATGCCGCCAT
>JAUMVQ010000013.1 GCA_030530085.1 Desulfovibrionaceae bacterium
TGATACTGCATATCTTCATGTGGGAAAGCAGGTCGTTGCCAAGAATTTTCTGAAAGCCCCGTAGAGCTGGTTAAGCTCCGGGGCTTTTTCCGTTTCTGGCGACTGGCGCTACAGGCCAAAGAAATAAGGCGAGCTCCCTTTCCTGGGGGCTTTTTTTTGTTTTGCAGCCACCCAGCACAAGCTGCTGTCATCGGCTTAGCCTTGAGCCTCTTTGCTTCCCTTTGAGTATTTCCTGCACCTTGTGCCACTTGTCACAAGACCGTCACCGTTGTATTACATAACTGTAATCTTAGTGAATCACACTAACCGTATAGCGGATAGTGAGATTTGCGTTTGAATGAATAAACTATTCGTGTTTGAACAGCTTCCCTGTTTGCAGGCGGAGCTGTCCGGAGAACAGTTTGCCATGAGCCAGAAGAAAATTGCCGGAAAATCAGGTAAGGGCAAAGCAGGTAAAATTATGGACAAAAAAGAAGAAATATCCAGTACCGGTCCTTCGGATACTGTTTCAGACAATGTCTCGGACAACGCTACAGACAATACTGCAGGCGAAGGCACCCAGCAGGACAAGGCAGCTGAAGCGCCTGTTCCCTCTGAGGCTGGTTCTGTACTGAATATACCTGAGCTTGAGACCTGTACCCCTGCGTCCTTGCAGGAGCTTGACTGTCCCGGTCTGTATATAAACAGGGAAATTAACTGGCTCGAATTTAACGAGCGTGTGCTTGAATGCGCACTGGATCCCAAAGCGCCTCTGCTTGAGCAGCTCAAGTTCCTGTGTATTTTCTGCACCAACCTGGACGAGTTCTTTATGGTCCGGGTGTCCAATATCATCAGGCAGTACCGTAATGCTGTCACGCCCACCGGCCCTGATCGCATGAGCTCTGCCAGGCAGCTGGCCGAAATCCGTCGCAGGGTCATGAATCTCACCGGCATCTGCCAGGACCACTGGCGCAAGAAGCTGAGCCTGCAGCTTGCTGACCGCGGCCTCAAATTCTCACATTACGATGAGCTTTCCGAAAAGCAGCGCCGTTACCTGCACGACTATTTTAACAATGAAATCTATCCTGTCCTGACACCGCAGGCCATTGATCCGAGCCATCCTTTCCCGACTATTTCCAACCTGAGCCTGAATTTCCTGATTCTGCTCAAGGATAAGAGCGGTCAGAAGCTCTTTGCCCGTGTGCGCTGTCCTGGCAACGTGCCCCGCCTTATCTTTGTGCCCAGAGGCAAGAAGGGCAAGTCCTATGCGGAACTGGGGCTTGTCACCAATATGCGTGACACGGACATCCTGCTTTTCGAGGAGATGGTGCAGGAATACTTAGGCACGCTCTTCCCTGGCTACGAGGTCGTTTCTTCAGGGTGCTTCCGCATTACGCGCAATACGGATGTGGAAATTGAAGAGGACGAGGCTGATGATCTGCTGCAGGCCGTCAAGGATCTTGTTGACCAGCGCCGTTTTGGCGATGTGGTGAGGCTTGAGACAGCCCATGGCATGCCGGCCGATCTCAGGGAATTCCTGATTAAAAAGCTGAGGCTCAAGCCCTACCAGGTCTATACCGTGAGAGGCCCCATGGCCTTCTCGGATCTCATGGCCCTCTACAGTGCCGACAGGCCCAACCTCAAGCTGGACAATGTGCCAGGCCATGTCCTTCATCTTGAGAGCACTTTCTTTGCCAGGTTGCGCGAGGGCGACATCCTCCTGCACCATCCCTATGAAAGCTTTACGCCCATACTGGACTTTATCCAGGCAGCTGCCGTTGACCCGCAGGTTATCGCCATCAAGCAGACCTTGTACCGCGTGGGCAACAATTCGCCCATCGTCAAGTCCCTTGTCGAGGCAAGGCGCAGGGGCAAGCAGGTAACAGCCGTTGTGGAGCTCAAAGCCCGCTTTGACGAGGAACGCAACATCACCTGGGCAGAGGAGCTGGAAGCAGTCGGCGTCAATGTCGTCTACGGCATCGTCGGCATGAAGATCCATGCCAAGCTCTGCCTTGTGGTACGCAGGGAAGAGCAGGGAGTTACCCGCTACGTCCATATAGGCACTGGCAACTACAATCCCAATACTGCCAAGATCTATACGGACATGGGCCTTCTGACCTGCAATCCCGACATATGCGCCGATGTCACCGACCTGTTCAATGTCATGACCGGCTATGCCAGGCAGGAACACTTCCGCAGGATCCTTGTCTCTCCTGTCAGCATGCGCTCCGGACTTCTTGAGCTTATCCGCCAGGAAGTTGAGATGCACAGGGAGTTTGGCGGCGGCGAAATTATCCTCAAGTGCAACCAGCTGGTGGACAAGGAGCTTATCAAGACTCTTTACCAGGCCTCCCAGGCGGGAGTGCGTGTGCAGCTTGTCGTCCGCGGCATCTGCTGCCTGCGTCCTGGCATCCCTGGTATCAGCGAAAATATTACCGTGCGTTCCATTGTCGGCCGCTATCTTGAACACGTTCGTGCCTACTGGTTCAGGGCCGGAGGTGCAGGCAGGCTCTATATCGGCAGTGCCGACCTTATGCCCAGAAACCTTGACCGCCGCATTGAAGTGTGTGTCCCGATTCTTGACGAGAGCAAGAAGGCCTATATCCGCAACCACGTCCTTGGCTGGCAGCTGGCCGACAACCAGCAGAGCTGGGAAATGCAGGCTGACGGATCCTATGTCCGTGTGGTGCAGAAGGAAGGCGAGGAAGCCGTCAATGCCCAGGAGATGCTTCTGAAGGAAGCCATTGCCGTGAGGCAGGACGGAACAGTGGCAGATTAAGGCAGCCTGACCTGACGGCCTAGTTCCTGATTTTGCGGGGAGCATATCTATGACAGCATGCCTGATACCGGAAAACAGCCGCGGACGAGTAGTCGGCTTTATCGATCTGGGCAGCAACTCCCTGCGCCTGCTTGTGGCCCGCATTACGCCAGGCGGAGCCGTGCGCGTGCTCAATGAGGCAAAGCACATGGTCCGTCTTGGCGAGGGCGCCATGGTGGCCCATGAGCTTCAGCCTGAGGCCATGGGCAGAACCATGGATACTTTGTGCGCCTTTGCGGCCATGTGCAAAAGCTACGGTGTTGAGGACTATTCTGCCGTAGCAACTGCAGCCGTCCGTGACGCAGCCAACGGCGAGGCCTTCCTGGCAGAAGTCAGAGAAAAAACCGGCATAGACATGATGGTCATTTCCGGCAGGGAGGAAGCCCGCCTTATCTGGCGCGGTGTCTCCCAGTATCTTGAGAAAAGCGCAGATTTGCGCATGTATCTGGATATCGGCGGAGGCTCCACGGAAATGATTGCCGCAAGCTCGGACCATGCCGAGATACTGGAATCTTTGAAAATCGGCTGTGTGCGGCTCTCCAACCTGTTCCCCACCGGGAAAAAGGCTGTCAGCCAGGCCCAGTATGAAGCCATGAAGATGTATGTACGCAATGAGGGCGTCCATGCTTTCAGGCGTCTTGCTGAGCTGAATCTGACAGAACTTGTGGCCAGCTCAGGAACTGCCCAGAACCTGGCTGAGATTGCCTGCGCCCTCACAGGGCAGGCTTCGTCGGCCTTTCTGACGTACAACGGGCTCTGCCAGGCTGTAGAGGAGCTTCGTTCCCGTCCGCGGGAAAAAAGGCTTGCGGTGCCCGGTCTCAATCCCAGGCGTCTCGATGTCATCATCCCAGGGGCGGCCATTTTGCAGACTGTCCTTGAAGAGATGTCCTTCAAGACGATACGCATCTCTTCCAGGGGACTGCGTGACGGCATGGTCAGGGAATATGTAGAGCGCAACTGCCACCGCTTCTCCCAGGCCGGCACGGGGATACGGGAGCAGAGCGTTTTGCGGCTGGCCAGGTCCTGCCGCTTTGAAGAAAAGCACAGCCGCCATGTGTCAGACCTTGCCCTTTCCCTCTTTGACTCGGCAAAGAAGCTTGGCCTTCATGCCCTTGATGACACATACAGGGAATACCTGCACTTCGCCGCACTGCTGCATGATGCCGGCATCTTTATCTCGTTTGCCAAGCACAATGAGCACAGCCACTATCTTATCAGCAATACCGAACTGCTGGGCTTTGCCAAGAAAGAAGTGCGTATTATAGCGGCACTGACCCTTCTGCACAGGGCCAAGTCTGTAGACAAGTATCTGCCGAAGCTGCAGGACTTAGGCAGCCTGGACGCAGTCCGGACGGCCTCACTTTTTCTGGCCCTGGCTGAGGCCATGGATAAGGGGCACAGTTCTGTCGTGAACAAGGCTGTTTTTGTGCAGCAGGGAAAGAAAGTCGTGCTTTCGGCATCATGCCTCGGACCAGCTCCTTTGGAGAAGGCAAGGACGGCCCGCCTGGATGAGAGGATGCAGCAGGTGCTGGGACGCAGGGTTCCCGTTGTCTTTCTTGAGCCTGCCAACCGTACCCAGGCCTGACCGGTTCGCCACACTTCGGACAAGGATATCTCTAATCGTGCTGTCCATAGCCATTGAATGCGTGTCCTGCGTAGGTCCTGGCAAGGATAAGCACAGTACTTGACGGCTGTATTGGTCGTATGAGAAAAGTACACTGTGGCTTGGTTTTTCTGCAAAAGAGAAGCCTTGCAGTTCATGCTACCCGATGCTTTGTTACAAGAGTATTTATAATAATTATTTTAGTATGTTAAAAATAGCCCCCCCCCTGCACTATACCGTTTAGAATTATACAATGATTTCAAGGTAATACATGATGTATTGCCTTGGGTGTCTTCTTTTTATGCCTTTCAAAAAACAGAAAAAAGTGAAAAGGCAGAAGAAAAACACAGCATTAGAAAACAGTACAGCCGTGCCTTTTGCCAAAAACAGGCAAAACCGGTTCAGTATTGTCTTCTGAACATAAACAGAGTCTTTGGAAGGATAAATTCCCTCCCACGCCATAAGCCGGCAACCTGACCGGTGACCTCATAACATCCCGGCAAAACAACACAACAAGGAACAACAATGACTGAATGAGGGAACGGTATGTCTATAACACGATCGGCAGGTATCGCCTGCCTGCTTCTTTTTTCTCCTGCTCTCTGTCTTTCGGCTCACGCTGGTGGAGCTAGTGGTGGCTTTAAATGCTCCCATGTTAACAACTATAAGTATGACAAGACAGCAGGTTATTATATAAACTCCCAAATTAAGGAACATGACTGCACTGTCCCTGAAGGAAGCTATGAAATTGTCTATGGCGCATACGCAGAGGACGAACACGTAGCTACGGCAGAAGCCAATGACAACACGCTTCGGTTGGTAGGATCCTTTGATGCAGCGATGATTACGGGTGCCGTTACTCAGGCAGGTGTGCCGGACAGCAGTAACCTGTTATCTGCTACCTCAAACGGCAATACCATAAAAGTCGGTTCTGATGCTGGTGATGCAATACACTCCTCAATGCTGACAGTAGGTAGCTTCTCTCAAATAACAACCAGAGAAGAGGAAGCTGCTAGCAGGGATATCACTGTCACAGCTTCTTTGAGTTCTAACAACAACAAGCTGGATATATATGGCGGTACACATGGGGCGGCTGTTGCAGCGGCCGTCATGATGCAGATAAACGACGAACATTATGATGTCGATACCGATAAGAGCGTCATATCCGCAGACAACAATACGCTTACTCTGCATGGTGGTACCTACGGCAGTGATGAAAAAGAAGACAATATAACAAGCATATTTGCTGTTACTGCGGGCGTTGTTCACCAGGTCTTATTTGACACACATGAATACAAAAACGCCTCTGCTGCAAATAACACACTTGTTCTGACATACGGTCCTGACGGTTCAGCACCTCAGTTTGCGGACGGACTTATCCTCGCCGGCGGCTTATTCTCTACTGACAAGGACGGGGAAAATTATACTGTCACCAAGTATACCACCGGACACACTCTCAAAATCCTTGAGACCAAGGGCATGACTGCCGGCAATATCAAGGGCTTTAACAATCTTGAGTTCCAGCTGCCGGATATGAATGCCAATGAAACCCTGCTGACACTGACAGACACAGCCGGCACTTCAATTGATGGTGCCACTGTTGCTGTCACAAAGGTAGCCAATCTCTATGGTGCAAACGGCGGCGAATTCAAAAATGGCGACAAGGTTTACCTTCTGAAAAATGAGAACGGCCTCACTACAACCAACCTCACCAAGAAAGAAGTTACCGGCCAGACCGGCGTCTCCCTTAACTATGTCTTAAGCATTGAGGAAGACGAAAACTCCCTGTATCTCGTCCGTACAGGCGGAACCAGCAACACTAACGAAGGCACCAAGGCCATTGCCGAAGGTGCTGCCGCAGGCGGTGCCCTTATCAATGCCGGTGCAGACGCCGTTATCTCCGCTGTCGGCAGCCTGGGCAGCTTTGGCGGCTTTCAGCATGCTTCATATTCTTCCGCAGGTTCAAACGGCCGTGCCAGTGCCGATGAAGAAACCTATGGCAACATCTTTGCCTTTGGCTATGCCCAGGGCTCTTCCCTGCGCCATGAGACAGGCTCCTCTGTCAATGTGAGCTCTGTCTCCCTTCTGGCAGGCTTAGGCTCCGGCTTTAATACAGGTGCAGGCAAGCTGGCTGTCGGTGCCTTCTTTGAATACGGCAAGGGCTCCTATACAACCAACAATTCTTTTGACAGCAGGGCCGATATCGACGGTGACGGCAACGCCTGGTACATGGGCGGCGGCATCATGGCCAGGATGAACTTTGTACCGACAGGCCCCGGCCACTTCTATGTGGAAGGTTCCGCCCACATGGGAACCTTGCACAATGAGTACGACAGCAACGATCTGACCGATGCCAATGGCAACGTTGCCAAGTTCGACATGGACAGCCCCTACTACAGCCTGCATGGCGGTTTGGGCTATATCTGGAACTTTGCTGAAGGCCACGATCTCGATGTCTACGGCAAGTACATCTGGTCCAGGGTGCAGGGCACCGATGATACCCTGACCACCACGGACAAGTTTGAATACGACGACATGGATTCCAACAGGATCCGCCTTGGTGCCAGATACACCTATACCGGTTCTGAGCGCTTCATCCCCTATGTTGGTGCAGCCTTCGAGCATGAGTTCTCAGGCTCCTGCGACTCAAGGGCCTTCGGTCATCCTGTGGCAGCCCCCAGCTTTGAGGGAAGCTCCGGCATGGGCGAGCTTGGTCTGATTATGAAGCCCGCTGAAAGCCTGCCGCTTTCCATCAACCTTGGCGTCCAGGGCTATGTGGGACAGAAGCAGGGTATTTCCGGCAACTGCCTCATCTCCTATGAGTTCTAACCAGACTGTTTTATAGAACGTCGGCTTTTCAGACGTTCTCCCAAAATATAAAGACTTCCCTTCATCAGCCGGATAGTTTCCCGGCTGTGCACAGGGAAGTCTTTTTTTTTGTGGCGCAGGGCAGGTGGCTTTATGGCATGTATTCAGCCAGGGAAGCCGCAGCAAGGCAGAAGCTGTCAGCCGGTACAGGGCTCTGCTGCAACATTTGAAAAAAATTATTCCTGTAGATCTGGACTACAGAAAACTATGTCTTACTTTAACGGGTATCGAAAGAGGCAATGAAAACAGCCTGCCTCCCTCGATACCTAATATGCAAATATTTCATCAGTCATGTACTGTGGAGGCTAACATATCATGTCAAAAATTATCGGTATTGACCTTGGTACCACAAACTCCTGTGTCTACGTTATGGAAGGCACCGAGGCCAAGTGCATTACAAACCCCGAAGGCGGACGTACAACCCCGTCCATTGTAGCCTTTACGGATAAAGAGCGTCTTGTCGGTGAAATCGCAAAGCGCCAGGCTGTGACCAACCCCCAGCGCACCATCTTTGCCATCAAGCGTCTGATGGGCCGCAAGTTTGACGCCCCTGAAGTGGCCCGCTGGCAGACAAGCTCTCCTTATAAAATTACCAAGTCAGCAAACGGCGATGCCGGTGTCGAAGTTGACGGACGCACCTACAGCGCTCCCGAAATCTCGGCCATGATTCTGGCCAAGCTGAAGGCCGATGCCGAAGCCTACCTTGGCGAGCCCGTGTCCGAAGCCGTTATCACCGTTCCTGCCTACTTTAATGACGCCCAGCGTCAGGCCACAAAGGATGCAGGCCGTATCGCCGGACTTGAAGTCAAGCGTATCATCAACGAGCCCACTGCCGCATCCCTGGCCTACGGCGCCGACAAGAAGAACAACGAAAAAATCGCCGTGTTCGACCTTGGCGGCGGTACCTTTGATATCTCCATCCTGGAAGTCGGCGACAACGTCGTCGAAGTGCGTGCCACCAACGGTGATACCTTCCTGGGCGGCGAAGATTTTGACCAGAGGATCATCACCTGGATTGTGGACGAGTTCAAGGCCCAGAATGGCGGCATTGACTTAAGCAAGGACAGCATGGCCCTGCAGCGCCTGAAGGAAGCTGCCGAAAAGGCCAAGAAAGACCTTTCCACCTCCATGGAAGCCGAAATCAACCTGCCCTTCATCACGGCAGACCAGACTGGCCCCAAGCACCTTGTCATGAAGCTCTCCCGTGCCCGTTTCGAGAGCATGGTCCAGGACCTCATCGAGCGCACCAAGGAGCCCTGCAAGAAGGCTCTCAGCGACGCCGGCTTCTCTCCCAGTGATATTGACGAAGTGTTGCTGGTCGGCGGCATGACCCGTATGCCCCTGGTACAGAAGACCGTGGGCGAGTTCTTCGGCAAGGAACCCAACCGTTCCGTGAACCCCGACGAAGTGGTGGCCATGGGTGCAGCCATCCAGGGCGGCATCCTCGCAGGCGATGTGAAAGACATCCTCCTGCTTGACGTTACTCCCTTAAGCCTCGGCATCGAGACCATGGGCGGCGTGTTCACCCGTCTTATTGACCGTAACACCACCATTCCCACCAAGAAGAGCGAAGTCTTCACGACAGCCTCTGACAACCAGCCCTCAGTTTCCATCCATGTCCTGCAGGGCGAACGTCCCATGGCAGCCGACAACATGACCCTGGCCCGCTTCGACCTGGCCGGCATTCCTCCGGCGCCCCGCGGCATTCCTCAGATTGAGGTGACCTTTGACATTGATGCCAACGGCATCGTGAACGTGTCTGCCAAGGATATGGGCACCGGCAAGGAACAGTCCATCCGCATCACCGCCTCTTCCGGCCTTTCCGAAGAAGACATCCAGCGCCTGGTCAAGGAAGCTGAAGCCAATGCCGGCGAAGACAAGAAGAAGCAGGAGCTCATCGAGGCCCGCAACAAGGCTGACAGCCTTATCTACGGCACCGAAAAGTCCCTCAAGGATCTGGGAGACAAGGTTCCCGCAGAACTGCGCAGCGATGTCGAGGGCATGATTGCTGCCCTGAAGACAGCCATGCAGGGCGAAGACGTTGCCGCCATCAATGACGCAGCCGAGAAGCTGTCCCAGTCTGCCCACAAGCTGGCAGAGCAGCTCTACCAGCAGCAGGGCGCCCAGGGCGGAGCAGCCGGTGCCGGAGCTGGCGCTGCCGGTCCTCAGGGCGGACAGTCAAAGCCCGATGACGATGTTGTCGATGCCGACTTCACCGAAGTTAAGAAATAAAGCATCCTAAGCATGTACAGGCGCCGGAAAGGGTTGCATAGCAGCCTTTTCCGGCGCCTTTTGCGTATGTGGTACTTTTTTGCAGGCAAGGCAGCCCAAGGCTGGGATCTTGCCTCATGGCGCCTCGTATACTAAAAACAAAATTTCAGGCGGAGTGCTTGGGCCCTGACAGGGCATGAGGCCGGCCTGGATAAAAGGCATGAATTTGGGCCGGAAGCTGTTCAAGCTCTTCATGCCGGAAAGAATGTTCCTCCTGTATTTTGTGCCGCGCTGCCTTATGCTGCACAGTCAAAGTGGGAGTTTTTGCTGTGAAAAGATTTCACTCCTTGCTTAAAAATATTTGTGTGTTTGCGGTTATTGTCTCAATGGCCTTTCTCTCAGGCTGTGCCATGCTGCCGGGACAAAAGCCTGCACCGAAGCCTGAAGCGGAGAAGCCGGCTGCTGCGACTGTTGCCCTGCTTGTGCCGCGCACAGGGGCTGCCAAGGTCGTAAAGGCCCTGGTAGACGGTGCCAAGCTCGGGGCATCTTCCCAGGCCAAGACAAGGAATCCTGCTCAGATACGAGTTATTTATACGGACGGCACCTGGCTTGAGCAGGTGGGACAGCTGCCCAGTGATACTGTCATTGGCGGCCTGCTTTCCGACGGGACGTATGCCCAGCTGAAGTCAGCCGGCATACTGGAGAAGAGGGTGGTTTTTGCTTTCCGCAGCAAGCTGCCTGCCGGTGACGAGGGATCTCGTGCCTGGCGTTTCTTCCACAGCCTGGATGACCAGGTCAGTGCCTGCTCCAAATTTGTTGCAGACAGCCTGGGCGTGAGCCAGGTGGCTTCTTTCGGACCGAACGACGCCTATTCCAATGCCTATCTTGCCCTTCTTGAAAAAAATCTGTCTGCCAGGGGCATAACCTTGCAGCGCATAAATGCTGAAGGCGATTCCACCCAGTGGGGCGAGCTGCTCAAGCCCGTCATCAATCCCCAGACCAATGAGGCTACAGGTACCCTGCTGCCCCAGACGCCGTTCAAGGCAGTCTTCCTGACCGATACCTGGCGCCGTCTCACCGCAGTGCATACGGCCTTTGCCAGCAACGGCGAGGACCGCCTCTATATGATAGGCACAACGCTCTGGGATGATGCCAACGTGCGCGGCAACCAGGAAGCCGCCAGGTATGCCCTGGTGGCCTGGCCCAGCGCCTTTTTGCGCAACAGTGCCCCGGCCTCCCTTGCCAATACAAGCTATGGCAACTTCTGGGGTGCCCTGGGCTATGACTTTGCCCGCTTTGCAGCCCGTCTTGCCATCAGCGGCCGTCCTTCCTCGCAGGAAGTGACCGACGCCGCCCGCACCACCTCTTCCATGACCTTTGCCATGGCCCCCATTTCCTACAACAGGCAGGGCATTGCCTCGCAGAAGCTCTTTATGGTGCAGGCAGGGGCAGGCGGATCCATCCTTGCTGATTCCGCTGCTATGAAGGAAGCCAGGGAAGCAGCCGTGCAGGCTGTGGAAATGCGCGGCCTTCCCCAGGATCCGTCCCTGGACGGAACACCGGCTGAGGCAGGCCAGAATCAGGATGGCGCCATTACACCAGCAGCTGCAGGCACAGCCCCCCAGGCCGCTCCTGCGGTGCAGCCCAGATCGACTGAGCCCATTATGCGTTCTGCTCCCAATTCCTCCTACAGGCTGAGCCTGCCAGGGGCCGCACGCTGAGTCGGTGTTGAAGCCTGCCTGCATGTGCGCTATACCACGCAGGCAGACATATCATAGCCGATATCAGTGTTTGCGGTGTGCAATAATAGCCTGGCAGGACGGACCTGTCAGATTTTCCAAGGAAAAATCATGTCTCAGAATACAGCTGTAATCAGCAGGGAAGATGTGCTTCATCTGGCCCAGCTGGCCCGTCTTGCCGTCGATGAATCTGAAGTGGAGCGTTTTTCGGGACAGCTCAGCGACATCGTGTCGTACATGGATGTGCTCAATACTGTGGACACGGCCAATGTGGCCCCCCTCTATACCACGGCAGAGCACGTCCTGCGCATGCGCCAGGATGAGGCGCAGCACATACGCACCCGCGAGCAGGTGCTGTCCAATTCTCCCGAGAAGAATGACGAATTTTTCGTCGTTCCCAGAATCGTCTAGGCCGGTGTGAGGAAAGGAGTTTTACCAATGCAAGATCTGACAGAACTTTCCCTCACAGAGGCAGCAGCTGCCCTGAAAGACGGAAGCATCAAGGCTTGTGACGCCACTAAGGCCTGCCTTGACCGCATTGAGGCCACAGAAGGAAAACTTGGTGCCATGCTGCATCTTGATGCCGAAGGAGCCATGAAGCAGGCAGAACAGATGGACAGAGAAGGTCCTGATGCCGCAAAGCCCCTGTGGGGCGTGCCGGTTACCATCAAGGATGCCCTCTCTACCAGCACCATGCCTACAACCGCAGCTTCCCGCATCCTTGAAGGCTTTAATCCTATCTATGATGCCTATGCCGTGCAGAAGATGCGCGAGGCCGGAGCCATTATCCTTGGCAAGAACAACATGGACGAGTTCGCCATGGGCTCCACCACTGCCAACTCCGCCTATCAGGTGACGCACAATCCCTGGAATACGGAAAGGGTGCCCGGCGGTTCCTCAGGCGGTTCTGCCTGCTCGGTTGCCTCCGGACAGTGCTTTGCCTCGCTTGGCTCTGATACCGGCGGATCCATCCGCCAGCCTGCCGCCTTCTGCGGCTGCGTGGGCATCAAGCCTACCTATGGCAGGGTATCGCGCTACGGGCTGATAGCCTATGGTTCATCCCTTGACCAGGTAGGCCCCCTGACCAGGACCGTGGAAGACTGCGCCCGTGTCCTCTCAGTCATAGCTGGCTGGGACGAGCGTGACATGACCTGCTCTCCCAACGATGTGCCCGACTATCTTGCCGGCCTTAATCCTGACAGCCTTGCCGGCCGTTCCGTGGGCATCCCCAGGGAGTATATGGGCGAGGGCCTGTCCGACGAAGTCCGCAAGGGCATAGAGCAGGCAACAGAGGCTTTGAAGGATCTTGGCGCCAAGGTCGTTGAAGTGAGCCTGCCCAGCACAGAGGCAGCCATTGCAACGTACTATATTATAGCCATGGCCGAAGCCAGCTCCAACCTGGCCCGCTTTGACGGTGTCAGGTACGGGCACAGAAGCCAGAAAGTCGAGGACTTGCAGGATTTGTACAAGAATTCGCGCAGGGAAGGCTTTGGCGAGGAAGTCAAGCGCCGCATCATGCTGGGAACGTTTGTTCTGTCAGCAGGCTACTACGATGCCTACTACAAGAAGGCAGCCCAGGTGCGCAGGCTCATCCGTGACGAGTTTGTGGCAGCACTGGGATCCTGCGACTGCCTCCTGGCTCCGGTGTCGCCCATCGTGGCCTGGCCTCTGGGAGCCCATCAGCAGAATCCTCTGCAGGTATTTCTTATGGATGCCTATACCTGCCCCATAAACCTGGCAGGACTGCCCAGCCTGGCCATGCCGGCAGGGCTTGGAGCATCAGGCATGCCTGTCGGATTGCAGCTCATAGGCAGGGCCTTTGAGGAAGGAACACTCTTCAGCATAGGATCTGCCCTTGAGAAGAAGCTGCCCGCTCTTGGCAGGCCAAAGGGCCTGTAGAAAGGTTTTGTAATCTGAAAATCTGAGCACAAGGGAGACGTCCGGATCATGATGGTCCGGGCGTCTTTTTTTTGCCTGCAATTGCCAAAATTGCAGGAGTAGTACATAAAAAGAGGCGACCTGAAAGACAATTTTTTGCGAAAAACAAAAAGGAGAAAAATATGGCAGAGAATTTTGCCGGATTTTCACCTTCATCCGGCCTGCCCAGGCAGCGTGCCATGTCGTTTACAGAAGCCGTGCGCACCTGCTGGATGGAGAAATTCTCCCGTTTTGAAGGGCGGGCCAGCAGATCCGAATACTGGTGGAATTACCTGGCTGTTGCCGTCGGAAATGTTGTTTTAAGTACGCTTGCACCGACCTCCGTTCTTTTTGCCGTGCTGGCCTTTGTCTATGGCGTAGCCGCCTTTATAGTCATGCTGACTGCCGCGACACGCAGGCTGCACGATACAGGCCGCAGCGGCTGGTGGCAGCTTCTGGGGATCACCATCATAGGCGCTATTCCCCTCCTGTATTTTTTGTGCAAGGCCTCAGAACAGTCCCCGAACCAGTACGGCGATATTCCCTGTCTGGAAACAGCAGGCTGGGCGTAGAGAGGGATGGGGAGCAGGGCGTATTCCGTTTGTTCTCTCCCCTCAAACATGGATAGAGGAGACAGGAGAATATCATGCCATTTATTTTCACAGGCTCTGCACAGCCTGCTGGCGTACCGGCACAGAGGATGATGACGTTTTTGGAAGCAGTGCAAACCTGCCTGGAAAAGTATTTCTGCTTTAATGGCCGGGCCAGCAGATCAGAGTACTGGTGGTGGGTTCTGGCATACGGGCTGCCTCAGGCCCTGCTGTATTATGGTATTGGCTTTCTGTCCTCGTTATACGTGGGAGGACCTTCCTTTTATTTATCATATAATGCCTTGTGTATTGTCTGTGGTGCCGGACTTGTTCCTGGTATGGCTGTCAGTGTCCGCAGGCTGCATGATACTGGCCTCAGCGGCTGGTGGCTCCTGTTTCTGTATTTGCCAGGTACACTGGCGTATGTACTAATGCTTCCATGGCTTGGCCTGATAGCTTTGTGCCCCATCATATATTTTCAAGGCAGGCCGTCTGAGAAGAAAGCCAATAAGTATGGCGATATCCCCTGTACAGGCTCTTCGCAGCCTGACGCACCGGAACAGAGGAGGATGTCGTTTACAGAGTCCGTGGAAACCTGCCTGAAGAAGTCTTTCTGGTTTAAGGGGCGGGCAAGCAGGTCAGAGTTCTGGTGGTTAGCTCTGGCATATGCTGTGGCATTATTCCTGCTAACATACAGTGCTTTATATTGCAGCCTCCTATATGAAAAAGAAGTAAGAAACAGTCTCCTCTTTGTTCTCTTTGCTGTCAGCTGTATCGTTTTTTTTCCTATTCTGGCTGCCTGTGTCCGCCGGCTGCATGATACAGGCCTTAGCGGCTGGTGGATGCTTCTTTTGTGTGTGCCCGTTATTTTTGAGTATGTACTGGGCACTGCATGGGCATTTGTGGTGATATCGTGCCTCTTTACGTATTTTTTAAGCAGGCCGTCTGAGAAGAGAGCCAATACATATGGCGATGTTCCCTGCCTGGAAGCCCCAAAGGGGGCGGGTAACAGGCCTTTTGACGAGTAGCGGGCGAGAACGCGCCGTGTGATGGTTGTACTGCCTGCTGGCACGCCCTGCAGATGCCGGAAAGCTTTTGCAGAGTCGCTGCATCCCTGATTGCAGTACTAAATACGGTGTCATTCCAGTCTGTCAGCCGGCTCTTCAGTATCAGGGACATAAGCATCTTTCTTTTCACAATCAGGTCCGGTTCAGGAGAAAACCATGTTCGACTATAAAACCATGTTCAGCAAATTCACAGGCTCTTCGCAGCCTGCTGGCGTGCCGGCACAGAGGATGATGACGTTTTTGGAAGCAGTACAGACCTGCCTGGAAAAGTATTTCTGCTTTAAGGGGCGGGCCAGCAGGTCAGAGTACTGGTGGTGGTTTCTGGCATATGGACTGCCCCATATTCTGCTGTTTTATTGTGTGCATTTTGCATTTTCAATACCGGTAGAAAGCGCCCTCTTCTTTTTCTTGTATACTGGCTTGTATGTTGTCTGTGGTGCCGGAACTATTCCTTTTGTTGCTGTCAGTGTCCGCCGGCTGCATGATACAGGCCTCAGCGGCTGGTGGCTTCTGTTTCTGTATTTGCCCGGCATTCTCTCGTATGCTCTTTTGCTTCCCTGGCTTGGCCTGATAGGATTGGGCCTCAACATCTATTTCCAAAGCAGACCGTCTCAGAACAGGGCCAATACATATGGCGATGTCCCCTGTACAGCCTCTTCGCAGCCTGACGCATCAGGACAGAGGATGATGTCGTTTACGGAGTCTGTGGAAACCTGCCTGAAAAAGTGTTGCAGCTTTAAGGGGCGGGCCAGCAGGGCAGAGTACTGGTGGTGGGCTCTGGCATATAAAATGACACTGTCTCTGTTTATGTACTGTTCTCTCTATTGTGAGGAATCTAGTCTTTATTCAAAAAACACATCAATGATTATCTTCCTTATGTGCATGGCTGTCGCTTGTGTCGGACTTCTTCCTGATCTAGCTGTCAGCGTCCGCCGGCTGCATGATACAGGCCGTAGCGGCTGGTGGCTGCTTGCGTGTTATGTACCCTTTTTCCTGGCGGGTCTTTTGATGAGTGTAGTGAACGATACGTGGGGAGTTGCGGTATCATCATTCATGATCGTGTATTTTCTGACGAGGCCGTCTGAGAAGAGAGCCAATAAGTATGGCGACGTCCCCTGCCAGGAGGCTTCAACAGATCCGCTGAAAAAATTGGCGTAGTTTTCCGGGCTTACCATCCTGGTATCGGCATCAGGGAAATGCAGCGACGATATTGCTGACGATATCTGCCATGGCAGCAGGAAAGGGAACTAATGGAGGCGTTTTAACCGTGGATACAAGGAAACTGGACAAGTGGGCGGACTTGCTGCTGGATACAGGAAAACGCAACAACCTGATCAACTTCAAAGATACGCGCACATCCACGGTAGAGGTATTGCTCCCGTCTCCTGCTGCCCTGTTTGAAAAGGTAGACGGGGCAAGCTCTTTTGAGGTTTTTGATCCGAATATAGCCGAAGAAGATCCTGATGAAGCCATCCTGGAAGACACAGGGCAGGAAACGAAGCCACTGACCTCAGAAGAGCCTGATGCCCCTGAAGCAAGGGCAGAATTCCTTGCCCTGTACTCTGGAAAAATCAAACGCCAGAATCAGATTCTGCTGTACAATGCTGTAAATCCGCTTGCTGCCGTAAAGAACATCGACAAAAAGGCACGGCAGTTCGTTGAGGAAACCGGTGTCAATGTCGCCTATATGGCCTTTGGCTTTATCCACTGGAAGGAAAGCGATTCCTCAGGCAGGGTCTTCCGTGCCCCTGTACTGCTTGTGCCGGTGCAGCTGGAACAGGAGTCAGCGGTAGACCCCTATATTATCAGGTCCGCCGAAGAGAACATTATTGCCAACCCCACCTTTTCCTACAAGCTTGATGCTGAATACGGGATAAAGCTTCCCGAATATGATGACGAAGGACTGGACGCCTATCTGGAAAAGGTACAAAGCCTTGTGGGAAGGCTGCAGTGGACAGTCACGTCAGAGTGCAGGATAGGCATTTTCTCCTTCCTGAAAATCAACATGTACCGGGATTTGAAGGACAACGCAGAAAAGATCCTTGCAAACCTTAATATCCGGCAGCTTTTAGGGGAGCCGGCTGAGACTGACATTGTCAGTACGGGTACTGCATCCCCTGTCGCCAATCCCCTCATTGAGCTGCACAACGTGGTTGATGCGGATTCCAGCCAGATTGAGGCCATAGAGATGGCAAAGTCTGGCAAAAGCTTTATCCTGCAGGGCCCTCCCGGGACCGGCAAGAGCCAGACGATTACCAACATTATTGCCGAATGCCTCAATGACGGCAAAAAGGTCCTCTTCGTTTCCGAGAAGCTGGCAGCCCTGAACGTGGTCTACAGCAAGCTGGCGCAGGCAGGCCTTGCCGAGTTCTGCCTTGAGATACACAGCCACAAGGCAAACAAGAAGGACGTCATAGCAGACATCTGCCACACGCTCCGTACTGCGAAAACCTCTGTTTCCTCAAAGGCTGATACGGAAATCGCCATCAAGGAAAGAGCCCAGCGCCAGCTGGATGCCTATGCAGCCGAGCTTCACAGGCAGCACCCTGTCATTGAAAAGAGCCTCTACCAGCTGTTTGATGCCTATGCCTCATTCAGGACTGTGCCAGACATAGAGTATCCTGTGCCTGGGCTTGCTTCCAAAGGCGGGGCATACCTGACGGAGACCTCACTGCTTCTGGAGCAGTATGCCGACTACATTCCGTCCATTGGCTACGATTACAGAAAAAATCCCTGGTACGGGTACATCAGCCAGGATACAACCTATCAGGCAAAAAATGCGGTAAGGAGCGACCTTGATGCCGCAGTCCGCTTTTTTCAGGCATTGATCCCCCTGCAGCATATGATCTCTGAAAAGTACGGGATACAGTGCAGCAGCATAGAAGACTATTATGCCTGGAAAGCCTTTTTCGATTTTGCGGCAACGTCCGGGATTTTGACGCCGGCACTCCTGGACAGGGTGAATTTTGGCAAGGCAGACGCTGCTCTGGGCAAGATGGAAGCACAGTGCGCTGACGTCCTTGAAGCCCGCGCAAAAGTGGACGCTGTGTCTGACGACAACATCTACAAGCTGGACGGAGAGGAGCTCAGCAAAAAGCTGACAATACAGTTTGGCGGATTTTTCTCCAGGCTCTTTAACTCAGACTACAAGCAGATCGTCACCAGCCTGCACCTTTGCAGGAAGGACGGGAAAAAGCCATCGTACAAGGAAGCGTGTGCAATGGCAGAAAACCTTGCCAGCTACCAGCAGAAAGATGCCGATTTTTCCAGCGCAGCAATGCTGATAGGCCCGCTTCTGGGTGGGGCGTACAAAGGCACGGAAACCGAATGGGCCTATGTACGGGAACAGATGTCTGCGCTTCGGACGATATTGTCTGCTACTTCTTCATTTGGAGCGCTGGGGTCCTATCATGAGTTCGGCTCTGAACGGGAGGCCTTTGCAGGCTACCACCAGCAGTTTGAAAGCCTGTCTGAAATCTGTGATGCCGCAACCACAGGCCGCATAGCAGGCTATTTTGACAGGACAATCCTGGATATTCTCTCTGCACCCTGTGAGCAGGTACTGGCGCGGATGACCTCCTGTCTCTGGGAAATGGACAGGCTGGACAACTGGTGCCACTTCAGAAGCCTTCTGGCTGAGCTTGATGAGAAGCAGGTCGTGCCGTACCTGCACAGTGCCATCAGCCAGAACCTGGAGCCGGAGCATATTGCCGCCGCTTTTAAAAAGCAGTTCTATTACCAGTGGACTGACCTTGTGCTGTCAGAAAGCCCTGTCCTGTCAGCCTTCAGCCGGATATCCCAGGACAAGGCGATCGATATCTTCTCCGAGAAGGATGTGGAGCAGTTCGAGATCAGCAAGGCAAAAATCCGTGCCGGGCTTTCTTCTATGCGCCCGTCCCTTGACGTGATTGCGTCCGGAAGCGCCCTGGCAGTGCTGCTCAGGGAAGGGGAAAAGAAGCGCAAGCAGAAGAGCATACGATCCCTGCTTGCAGAGACCGGCGACCTTGTCCAGCGCATCAAGCCGTGTTTTTTGATGTCTCCCTTAAGCGTCAGCACCTTCCTTGCGCCGGACTCCGTCCATTTTGACGTAGTGATATTTGACGAGGCGTCGCAGATCTTTCCGCAGGATGCCGTGGGTGCCATTTACCGTGCCGCACAGGCGATAGTCGTGGGCGATTCAAAGCAGATGCCGCCCAGCAACTTCTTTAACGCCTCGCTTGAAGCAGAAGACAGTGATGAAGAAACCGGCGACATAACGGACTTTGAGTCTGTCCTGGATATCTGTTCTGCCACAATGCAGCAGCTCCGCCTGTGCTGGCATTACCGCAGCCGCTATGAGCAGCTCATCAGCTTCTCCAACAAGAATTTCTATGACAGCCAGCTTGTCACCTTCCCGTCTTCCAGGGCCGATGCTCCCGGAACCGGCGTTGACTACTACCATGTGGACGGCCTTTTTGACCGCAAGGCCCACACCAACCGCAAGGAAGCCGAGTTCATAGTGGATCTGATATATCAGAACTTTGAAAAATACCCGGACCGCAGCCTTGGCGTGGTTGCCTTCAGCATGGCCCAGCAGGACCTGATAGACAGGCTGCTTTCCAGGCGGCGCCAGAATACGCCTGAAAAGGAGTACTTTTTCAGGAACAGCGCCAGTGAGCCGTTCTTCATCAAGAATCTGGAAACAGTGCAGGGCGATGAGCGCGACACGATTATTTTCAGCGTTGCCTACGGCATTGATGCCCAGGGGCGCCTGCTGCACAATTTCGGGCCACTGAACAGGGTAGGCGGCGAGCGCAGGCTGAATGTTGCGGTTACCCGCGCCAAAATCAATGTGCAGGTGGTGTCGTCCATGCACTACACCGACATTGATCTGTCACGCACAAAGTCAGAAGGCGCAAGGCTTCTGCGCGGATATTTAGATTATGCCGAAAATGGCAATATTGCACTGGAACGGTCTGTGACAGTCAGTCCGTTTGAGCAGTTTGATTCTGAATTTGAGCTTGAGGTATGCGACTGCCTGAGGGCAAACGGCTATTCTGTGGACACCCAGGTAGGCTGCTCCGGATTCCGCATTGACCTGGGGCTCAAGAAGCCTGACAGCTCAGACTACGTCCTTGCCATTGAATGCGACGGCGCAACCTACCATTCTTCAAAAAACGCTCGTGACCGCGACCGCCTGCGGCAGCAGATTCTGGAACGCATGGGCTGGAATTTCTACCGCATCTGGTCCACTGACTGGTTCAGGAACAAATCCGTCGAGCAGGAGCGCCTGCTGCAGGCAGCAGCTGAAGCTGTCAGAAAGGCGGCGAAGACAGAGGCAGAACCTGAGATCTGCCAGCAGTCCCAGGAAATGACTGAAGATGGTGGCATGCAGTACCCTGAAGTCCGTGTGTGCCAGCTTGCAGCCAGCAAGCCGTCAGCCGGCAATCTTTCAGACAGCAAGCCGGCTGAAACGTTTGAAGTGGCTGCCGCTGAGCAGCACCTTGAGTTTCCTGCGTACAAGGCGGCAGACGTCCATAAGCTGGCCGAGCAGTACCTTCCAAAGGACTTTAAGGGCATGATACGGGCCATACTGGAAATTGAGGCGCCCCTTTCGGAAGAACTGCTTTTAAAACGCATTGTCTGGTGCTTCGATCGTGAAAAAGTCACCAGCGTCGTACAGAGAGCCTTCACGCAGCAGATGAGGGGATACCGGAAGTACGGCATTGAGCGCAGGAACGGATTCCTCTACCTGGACAGCGTAAAAGAGTTTGTTTTCAGGGGGCCTGGCGACATCGACCGTGAAATCAGGCAGATCGCCCCTGAGGAACTGGCAGCCGGCCTGTTTGAAATATTGAAGCAGAATGTGACTGCCGACAAAAACGCCCTCTACCGCTCCCTTGCGGCACAATACGGCGTAACCCGTCTTGGCAGGGCTGTCATGGAGGCGATGGAAGCTGCCATGTTGCTTTTGCGGGATCGTGTTGAAATTGACGGAGAACAGGTGTCTGTCAGGTAATCCTGGGAGTGGATAATCTGTTTTTTCCTACCCACAAATACACCAGCAGAGCCAAAATTATATAAACATCATTGGGATTTGTACTCGCATAATAGTAACTTTACAGCTTTTTTTACAGACTGATTGTCCAAACAGCTTTAGCACGGGACAAATGGCAGCTGCTGGAAAACAGCTTCAATGCAGGATAAGGGCAGGCGCAGTATGCAGATGCCTTGGGGGTTGCTTTGGGGCAATCTTATTTCACTGATGCCATTATGTGTGTTTTTTGCTCCTCAGTCAGGCCATACAAAGAGAATATATAGTTGTCTATATGCTCACGAGATGTATGGTCTCCGTTCAAAACAGCATCTGCTAATACTGTAAGTTTGTGATTATCTTCATGAGTTATTTCAGGCAGCAGCAATTCTATTAGATTTCCTTTAAGAACTTTTACCTCTCCAAAAAGCTTGATGT
>JAUMVQ010000213.1 GCA_030530085.1 Desulfovibrionaceae bacterium
AGTGGCCGGTTTCCAGGGCAGGACAGAAGACAACCGCATCACAACCCTGGGACGCGGCGGATCCGACACCTCTGCCGTGGCACTAGCTGCCGCCCTGGATTCCTGTGAATGCGAAATCTATACTGACGTCAACGGGGTCTACACCACGGATCCCAACATCTGCTCCAGCGCGCGCAAGATAGACAGAATCTCCTATGATGAAATGCTGGAAATGGCCAGCATGGGCGCCAAGGTGCTGCATATCCGTTCCGTGGAATTTGCAAAGAAATACAAAGTTCCCGTGCACGTCCGCTCAACTTTTACCAACGACCCGGGGACACTGGTGACCCTGGAGGATCAAACAATGGAAGCTCTTCTCGTTTCTGGTATTGCCTTTGACAAGGATCAGGCCCGCGTCACCCTGCATGATCTGCCCGATGTTCCCGGTATCGCTGCCGCCATCTTCGGTCCCCTTTCAGAGGCCGGCATTCTGGTGGACATGATTGTCCAGAATACCAGCCAGGAAGGCCATACGGACATGACCTTCACCATCTCGCGCAAGGATCTGAAGAAGACCCTTGAGCTGATGAACACGGTCAGCGAAAAGACTGGCGCCACAGAAGTGGCCCATGACATCAATGTTGCCAAGGTGTCGGCCATAGGCGTCGGCATGCGCAACCATTCCGGCGTGGCTGCAAGGGCCTTCTCAGCACTGAACAGGGAAGGCATCAATATCCTCATGATCAGCACCTCCGAAATCAAGATTACCATACTTATCGAGGAAAAGTATCTTGAGCTGGCCGTGCGCATCCTGCACGACACCTTCGGCCTGGACTGGGATATTAACTAGGCCTGCAGCTTTTAAGCAGGCTTACAAAAAGCTACAGGAAAAGAGCATGCGACCCTGGAAAGGCATCATACTGGCAGGAGGATCGGGGACAAGGCTGTACCCCCTGACTTTGAGCATCTCAAAGCAGCTCATGCCTGTGTACGACAAACCAATGGTATACTACCCGCTGGCCACCATGATGCTGGCCGGCATCAGGGACATCTGCCTTATCACTACGCCCGAGCACAAGCACCTCTTCGAGGAGCTTCTGCATGACGGGAGCCAGTGGGGCTGCACCATTAACTATGTCGTGCAGGAAAAGCCGGCGGGCCTTGCCCAGTCATTCCTGCTTTGCAGGGACCATATCGCAGGCTGCAATACCTGCCTTATACTTGGCGACAACATTTTCTACGGCCACGGGCTGCAAAAGCTGCTGCACCAGGCCATGAAACGTGATACTGGCGCCACAGTCTTCGGCTATCATGTGCGCGACCCGCAACGCTATGGCGTGGTAGAATTTGACAAGGACATGCAGGCTGTCTCCATTGAGGAGAAGCCTGCACTGCCCAAGTCAAACTTTGCTGTCACCGGGCTCTATTTCTATGATGACAAGGTGACAGACATAGCCGCTTCTATCAGGCCCTCTGCCCGCGGCGAGCTTGAAATCACCGATGTCAACAACAAGTACCTGCAGGACGGGCATCTGCATGTGGAACTGATGGGACGAGGCATAGCCTGGCTTGATACGGGTACGCATGACGCCCTCATGGAGGCAGGTGCCTTTGTGCAGACAGTGCAGAAAAGACAGGGCCTGAAAGTGGCCTGCCTTGAGGAAATTGCCTGGCGCAGCGGCTTTATTGATACAGAGCAGATGAAAAAGCTTGCCATGCCGCTTGCTAAGTCCGACTACGGCCAGTACCTGCTTGAACTTGCAGGGAAATAACAGCAGGTGAGAAAAAAATGGAAGTTATAACAACTCCTGTTAAGGGCGTATTGCTGATCAAGCCCAAAGTCTGGGGCGATGCCAGGGGCTATTTTGTCGAGACCTGGCAAAAGAAGCGCTATGAGGAAGCCGGCATAAGCCTGCCTTTTGTGCAGGACAACCATTCAAAATCGAGCTACGGCGTCCTGAGGGGCTTGCATTTTCAGAAAAAGCATCCCCAGGGCAAGCTGGTCTCAGTATCCTTGGGATCTGTCTTTGACGTGGCAGTGGATATCCGCCCTGACTCGCCAAGCTTCGGCAAGTGGTTTGGCGTGGAACTGACCCAGGAAAACCAGTGGCAGCTGTGGCTTGAGCCCGGGCTTGCCCATGGTTTCTGCGTTACCTCAGAAACTGCCCATTTTCACTACAAATGCACGGACTACTATGCGCCTGACGATGAAGGGAGCATACTCTGGAACGATCCCTTCTTTGCAGTTGAGTGGCCTGTGAAGAATCCCCTGCTGTCTGCAAAGGACAAGGTAGCCCCTTCCTGGGCTGAACTGACAAAGCAAAATACAATATAGCTGGGATGCCATGAGCAAAACATATCTTGTGACCGGCGGTGCCGGCTTTATAGGGTCTGCCGTTATCCTGCGGCTTCTTCAGCGCACAGACACTGTTGTCGCCAATGTAGACAAGCTGACCTACTGCGGCAATCCTGCTTCCCTGGCTTCTGTTGCAAAAAGCCCCCGCTACCGCTTCTTTCACGCCGATGTTACCGATGCTGAGGCCATGGGCTCCATTATCGAAGAAGTCAGGCCCGATGCCATCATGCACCTGGCAGCCGAATCCCATGTGGACAGATCCATCGACGGTCCGGCTGTCTTTATCCAGACCAATATAGTCGGAACATTTACCCTGCTTGAGGCTGCCAGAAAATACTGGTCCCATCTGCCTGAGGACAAAAAGGCTGCCTTCCGCTTCCATCATATCTCTACAGACGAAGTTTTTGGCGACTTAGGCTCTAGCGGCGGCTATTTCCATGAGGATACACCGTACCAGCCGTCCTCTCCCTACTCTGCCTCCAAGGCTTCATCCGATCATCTTGTCCGTGCCTGGCATCGTACCTATGGTCTGCCCTGCATCGTTACCAACTGCTCCAATAACTACGGTCCGCGCCAGTTCCCTGAGAAGCTGATCCCGCTCTGCATATTGCGCGCCCTTGCAGGCCAGAGCATACCAGTCTATGGCAAAGGCGAGCAGATACGCGACTGGCTCTATGTGGAAGATCACGCCAGAGCCCTGGAGATGGCTGTCGATCTGGGCAAACCAGGAGCAACATATAACGTGGGCGGATCTTCCGAGCGGCGCAATATAGACGTTGTCAGGGGAATCTGCCAGGTGCTTGACCGCATGGTGCCTGAAAAGCTGAATGGCAGGCAGAGCTTTGCCGAGCTTATCACCCATGTTACAGACAGGCCCGGCCATGACACACGCTATGCCATTGATGCCAGCCACATTCAGAAGGAACTTGGCTGGAAGCCCTCGCATACCTTTGAAGAGGGCCTGGCCGAGACTGTGCGCTGGTACCTTGACAACAAGGACTGGTGGCAGCCTATCCTTGACGGTACCTATAAAATGGACCGGCTGGGGAAAATTGCTGACTGATGCAACAGTCTTTCATTGGCTGAATTCTGGCTCCTTGCTTTATTCTGTTCCGCAAAGATACTGATTAATTTTAAAATAAATTTTAGTATCTACTCAGCTCCCTTTCCAGGGAGACTTTTCCCACATCAAATTGGGCCATA
>JAUMVQ010000214.1 GCA_030530085.1 Desulfovibrionaceae bacterium
TGCATATAGTTGTATATTGATTGCATACTTGTTTGCATATGGATCCGGCCTGCATGGCAGATCAGCCACAAGGCTGTATGCGTCAGGGGTACAAAAGCCAGTCTGCCGTCTTGCCCAAAACGGCTCAGTATGGCAAAAAAAAGCCTGTACAGCATAATTTATGCAGGCGGGATGCCTTTTTGTGCAGGCCGCCATGCCGCTTGTGCCGGCACGCCTTCTTCGTAACGTTTCACTGATATAAAGGTAGTGGCTATGTCTCTTTTCATGCAGCAGCAGCTGAAACTGCATCAGACGCTTAAACTGACTCCGCAGCTGCAGCAGGCCATACGGCTGTTGCAGCTGTCCCATCTTGAGCTTGCTGAAAAAGTGAGCCAGGAACTGGAAGAAAATCCTTTTCTGGAGATCAGGGAGCAGCAGCCTGAGGAAATCGTCCCCCAGGCAGATGACAGGCGCTCCCTTGAGGCAGACGACGGGGCATACGAGCAGGAAGCTGCCAAAAATGCGGACTGGGAAGAGTATATAGGCGATTTTTCCTCGGCACCAAAGGACACGGGGCGGCAGGAAGTACAGGAAGAGACGCTGACGCTGGAACAGCGCCTGAGCGAAAGGACCACGCTGGCAGGGCATCTGCTCTGGCAGCTGCATCTGGGCAGCTTCACCGAGGAGGAAATTGCCACCGGCGAGTGCATCATAGGCAACCTTGAGCCAAACGGGCGCCTTGAGGCAAGCAATGCCGAGCTGGCCGAGCTGGCAGGCACAACAGCCGACAAGGTACGGGACATGGTTGCCCGCATACAGCTTTTTGATCCCATTGGTGTTGCCTGCAGGACCTTGCAGGAAAGCCTGCTTGCCCAGGTAAAAGGCCGCGGCCTGGACGGCGACGAGGTCCTGGTTTCCCTCATATCGAACCATCTTGAGGACCTTGAGAACGGGCAGCTTAAGGCCATCAAAAAACAGTTCAAGCTGAATGACGATGACCTGCGCGAATACATTGCCGTCATCCGCAGCCTTGATCCTTTGCCCGGATCCGACATGGGCGGCGGCGAACCGCAGTACGTGACGCCCGATGCCACTGTCTTCAAGGTAGGCGACGAATTTGTCATCCTGCTCAACGACGACAACGTGCCTTCCCTGGCCATCAATGACGACATGCGTGAAAAGTGCTGCAGCCAGGAAGCAGAAGGTGGGAACAGTGACGAGCAGGCCAGGGACAGGGCCTATTGCACAGAAAAGCTGCGTGATGCCAAAAACCTTATCAGCAGCCTTGAATACCGCAAGCGCACGCTCTACAGGACGCTGGAAAGCATAGTGCGCCATCAACGCGAATTTTTTGAAAAGGGTCCCAAGGGGCTTAAGCCGCTCATACTCAATGATGTCGCCCAGGATATCAACATGCATGAGTCCACTGTCAGCCGCATTACCACCAGCAAGTATGTGGCCACGGCTTTCGGCACCTTTGAGCTGAAGTACTTTTTCAACTCGGCTGTTTCTGCTGCCAACGGGGCTGATGCAGTCGGTTCCGAGGGCGTAAGGGAAGAGATCCGCGAACTGGTTGCAGGCGAGGATCCGCAGAACCCCTTAAGCGACGAGGCCATAGCCGCCATCCTCAATGAGAAGCTGGGCATACAGATTGCCCGCAGGACTGTGGCCAAGTACAGGACAGTGCTCTCCATTCCCTCTTCTTCCAGAAGAAAGAAGCGTTTTTAGCGCCTTTCACGCCGCAGCACAGCGTCTTGTCCGCAGCACATGGGATGAGATGGGAAGAAAGTCAGGGCAGAGGCTGAAAAAAGAGGTCCTGCCACGTCTCTTTCATTGACAATTTATTGGAGCTTTGCGATCCTGACAGTACAGACAGCATAAGACTGTTTTTATTGCTGTCAGACATCCGATTCACCTTCTCCGGCAGGATCAGCCGGCAAGCCTTTGATACAAGCATTCAGGCCAAAAGGTATGGCCTTTGCAGGCGGCTGTGATGCCATGGAGAAACATACCGGAGGACATATGAATATTTCCTTCACCTTCAAGAACTTTGAGGCTTCCGAACACCTGAAGAAGTATGCGCGCCGCCGCATGGAAAAGCTGGGCCGCTTCTTTGGCAAGGCCAGCGGCCTTGAAGTGGGTGTGGTTCTGACTGTGGACAAGATCCGCAACATCTGTGACGTAAGCGTGACCGGCGAAGGCCTGCATCTGGCAGCCAGGGAACAGACCAACGACATGTATGCGGCCATAGACCTTGTCTACGACAAGCTGGAAAGCCAGATTAAGAAGCACGTGTCCCGCGTGAAGGAACAGCGCCGCCAGGCCCGCAATGCCACGCTCGATGTCTTTACCTACAACATGGAAGGCGAGGACACGGACGAAAATCCCGTCACCAGCCGCATCAGCCTCAAGCCCATGCATGTGGAAGAGGCCATGCTGCAGCTTGACGGCAGCGGCAGCGACTTCTTTGTCTTCTTCAATGACGAGGCCGGACGCATCAATGTCATATACCGCCGCCGCAATGGCGACTACGGGCTGATTGACCCAGTAGTCTAGCGGCTTTGGGCGCAGGGCAGTACGCATAGTGCATTGCCGGCCGTACTGCTTTTTGGCCTTGTCTCTATGTTCTGAAATAAAACCGGGAAGGAACTCCATGCTGTCATGGACTCCTTCCCGTTGTATCTTGCCGGAGCTCCTTTATGGCAGAAAAAGCGCTTATTCCCTTTCCCTGTCCTGGTGGCGGCAGGCCCTTTTGCACGGAGCCCTGCACCGGCTCTTCAGGCCTGCCTTCTGATACGGGAATGGATGACGTCCTGCCGGATGCAGAAGAAAAGGGAGCAGCCAAAGCAGGCAGCCAGTCCCAGAGCCAGTCTCTGGACCAGCCTGAGGCAAGGGAAGGTACCGAAAAGAAAGAGGGCAAGAGGCTTAACCTCTGCCTTGTGACCGGCCTTTCAGGCTCAGGAAAAAGCACGGCCATGCAGGTTTTTGAGGACCTGCAGTACTTTACGGTGGACGGGCTGCCGTCTTCCATGATTATGGAAATGGCACAGCTTCTGGAGAGGCCTTCCATGGCCCACTTCAAGGGCATTGTGCTCGGGGTGGATGTCAGGACTGTCTGCTTTCTGAACGAGATTGGCGATATCGTCACCAAGCTGCGCAATGCAGGCTGTACTGTGCAGCTGCTCTTTTTGGAAGCGGATACGCAGGAGATTATGCGCCGCTATGCCACTACCAGGAGGCCCCATCCCCTGGAACATGAGGGCATAGGCCTTGAGGCTGCAGTCCTCATGGAGCGCAAGCGCCTGGCCTGCCTGCGCAGCATGGCCGACATGGTCATCAATACCACGCGCTTTTCCATCCATGATCTGCGCCGCGTCCTGCAGAAGCGCTTCAGGAACGGGCAGGTGGGCATGCGCCCGCTCAGGGTCTTTGTGCTTTCCTTTGGCTTCAAGCACGGCCTGCCCAAGGACGTGGACTACGTCTTTGACCTGC
>JAUMVQ010000215.1 GCA_030530085.1 Desulfovibrionaceae bacterium
CAGCATTTTTTCCGATATGTCTTTTTCGCCCATGCACACCTCCTTTTCCTGAAAGAAACTGGAATATCCAGACAAAGAGCATGGATACCAGTAACAGAGTGAAGATGGCAGTGTGCACAACGTCACCCTGCCTATACTTAGAAAATATATCTTCCAATATATAAAGTAAAGGCGGCTGAATATCCTGATGTCTCTGTTTTTATTGTGTGTTTTCAGTAGCTTGCCTGGGAGGGGAAGTGCTCCTGGCTCCTTCTTCGGGACAGAGTCCCGACCCTGAGCTGATACTTCTTACGAACCGGATCCTGGCATGGCATCAGGATGGCCGTTCTGCTGCGATGCCCACCAGTGCAGGCCAAGGCACAGGGTGGCTGCCGTCTCGCAGCGCAGGATGCGCTGACCGAAGCTCACGGCGCTGTAGCCTGCCTTTTGCAGGGCCTCTATCTCCCTTTCAGAAAAGCCGCCCTCCGGCCCTATGCAGTAGATGGTGCGCCCGTCCTGGCCCAGATCCTTTTCTGTGAGCATGTCCACGCCGTCCTGCTTTTCCCAGGGCAGTATATGATGCTCAAAGTCCTTTGCTGCCTCTATGACAGCCGTGATGCCGTCCGGAAAGGCACGTACCTTTGTAAGCCAGGGGTTATGGCACTGCTTGATGCCGGCAATCATCTTGCCCTGCCAGTTCTCGCGCACGGAATCAGGCAGCTTGCCCTGGCTGTGGTCACCCTGCCAGAGCCACACCTCGCAGGCTCCAAGCTCAACGGCCTTTTCAAGGAAAAAGCCGCGCCGCACGGCCTTGCTGAAGGCAAGGGCGATGATTGGCAAAGAGCGCGGCCGCTCATAGCAGTGCACTTTGGTGACGGCAAGCTCGGATTCATGCCTGCCCGCTTTTTCAATGACGGCTTCGGCCATTTTCCCCTGGCCGTCCAGCACACGGACACTGTCGCCTTTTTTCAGGCGCAGCACCCCTGCCAGATGGCTGCATTCCTGCCCGCGCAGGATGATATGGTCGCCAAAATCCCCGGGCTCGGCATAGAAGTAGTGTTCGCTCATAGCTCTTTGTCCTGATTATTGCTGTTCCTAAGGCAGAAAAAGTCCGGCCCTTATGCCGTCTCGGTTCTTGAGGATTCAGGCTGGCGGGATGAAGCCTGCCTGAGAGACTGGTCCTGAAGGACTGAAGACGGCTTGAATCCGGTGCGGTTGCGCAGAACCTTGCGGAAGTCGTCCGTGGCGGAGACCAGCGCCCCGTAGCCCTTGCGCACCTCGGCAGCAGTCCTGGACTTGTTCTCGTGGTGGTGCACATAGCGGTTGATGAGATAGCGGTTGGAAGTGATATGCTCAAGGCAGGCTATGACGTTTTCCACGATTTGCGGGAAGAAGTTGACCACCTCGTACTTAAGCTCCTGCGTCACCTCCAGGGCCAGCTGCACCATGCGCTTGTAGCTGATGGGCTCGCCCCTGTAGCGGCGGTTGCGCACTTCCTCAAGCACGCGGACGCGCCTAGCCTGCTGTATGTAGCCAAGCTTTGAGCAGACCTCCAGGTGCAGTTCCCTTAGGGAAGCGAAGATGTCGTCCTTCTCGGGCGAGAAAAGGTAGCTTGTCAGGACCTTGTATACCTTCTGGAAGAAGTCGTCGGAGTAGTCTATCATGCGGCGCTGGTTTTTGGAGAGCCAGTAATAGAGCACCTTGAGACGGTTTTCATCGCTTTCGGTGGAGGTGATGATGTCGTTGCGCTTGTAGATGACCTGCCCTGTGTATTCGCCGCGCACTATGTCGTTGAGGCGCAGGTACATGTTGGTCGTGTCGCGGATGATGTTGACGCCCGTGAGCACTTCGCCAGTCAGGGGATGGATAAGCTCCTGCCCGGACACGGAGAGGGCGCGGTCCTGGCGGATGTTGCCAGGATCGTACTTATGCTGGGTATACTTGATGCGCAGGATGACGACACGTTTTTCCTTGTCCAGGAAATAACCTTCGCGGTCTATGGCTTCAATGGCTTCCTGCTGATCCTTTTCCACTGCAACCAGCGCCACCTTCTCAATGCGCGGAAAGCTGTGCGTGGCAGCATCGCCGGTATAGGTGGTGATGGTCCTGTCCGTCTGCCCCAGGACCCTGAGCAGGAAGTTCTGATGGCTGTTGTTGAGCCTGCGTGCAAACATGGCGGCAGAGGTGCGCCTTTCGCTCACAATGGGGAAGCCGTACTGCTCCATCAGGAACTGGTAGACGAAGGGCCGGTTCCGTGCGTAGAGCTCGTTGTTGTTGCGGGCAAACTTGCCGATGGAGAGGCCGAAGCGCTTGAGGACAGAGTCAAGATCGTTGACAAAGGCGCCGAAAATGCCGGCAATGCAGAAGTCGCCTGCATTGTTGCGTGCGATGACATGAGCCCTGTCCATGGTGACAAGATAGGGTATAAGCTCGGCATAGTTTGTGATGCAGGTCAGGTTTGTCCTGGCAAAGCGCTGCCTGAAGTTGTCCTTGTCCATGTATGGCAGGCGCGAAAGAAAGGCCTGCATGTTCTGCACAACGGCCTGCTTGTCCTGTGCGGCTCCCTTTTTTGCTGCCTGGGTTGAGAGCATGTCGTACTGGAAAGGCTCCTTGAAGGCATTAAGCTGCCTGTCAAAAACAACCATGGAAAAGCCGGGCAGCTTTTTGTGCTCGAACATGGTGTTTTCAAAGGACGGCAGAAGCTCGCGCGCCTCCACGACAGGGTAGGGGGCGCTTTCCAGATAGGGGCGGACAAGGCAGAAGCGGATATGCACGGCATCCAGGTAGTCTTTCAGGGCAGCCATAGAGGGGAGGCCGCTGAAGTCTTCAGCCAGTCCCAGTCCGTCTTCCTGCCACGGCATCCCGTTTTGGGATAGTATTTGCTGCCACCTGATCAAATTAACCACCGCCTGTGCCGGCCTGACATGTACGTAGCCCGGGGGTACAGTGCCCCCGGAAATTTTGTCCGGCAAGTCTATAAATAATGTTATAGACTGAAAACGCAAGATGCAGAGCGAAAAAGAACTTGCTCAGGGCTGCTTTTTTGTCCCAAGCAGGCCTTTTGCCCTTTGCCATGCAGGACATGGAAGGTGAAAAAATAACAGGCATGCAGACGATACCCTGTGCTTTTAAGGCCTCGCACAAGCTGGATACAGGAATCAGGCAGTTGTGTCTTTATCCTTGATTTTTTGTTCTTTTTTTGCAAGGAACATGTGCTTTCAGCGCTTTTTGACTTTTCATGTAGTATGAGGCGCCTCAACAGGATGCGTCGCTTTTTATTCATAAGTACAATACTTTGTACCTCTTTTTTGTTGTCTTTTTGTTCGTTTTTAGTATGTTAATTCCCATTGACAGAGTTTGTCTGTTTCCAGCCGGAACATGTTTTTTTCAGTACGACGTTTGTCACAGGGCCATAAGTCACCGGTCAGAAGACATAAGTCACAGGCACGTAAAACGTCTTGCAAAATACATCCGGAATGTCAGAGGCCG
>JAUMVQ010000216.1 GCA_030530085.1 Desulfovibrionaceae bacterium
CGGACCCTAGGCCCGCACAATAGCAAGAAAACTTTGGGCTTCCAAAGAAGCGCCTCCTATCAGAAGACCATTGACATTGTCAAGAGACAAAATCTCATGGGCATTGCCAGGCTTGACTGATCCGCCGTACAAAATGGGCACTTCGTCCGCATCCTTGTTAAAGAGGATGCGCAGCACATCGCGGATTATGCCGTGTGCCTCGACGATTTCAGCAGGGCCTGCCGTCCTGCCGGTACCGATGGCCCAGACAGGCTCGTAGGCAACGGCAATGGAAGGAACAGCCGCATTGCCCTGTCCTGAAAGGCCGCTGGTAATCTGGCGGGACAGGACCTGGCGCAGCTGGCCTGCATCACGCTCTTCCAGGGTCTCGCCCACGCACAGCATCATCTTGAGATCGTGCGCCAGGGTAAAGTTGACCTTCTGAGTGATGAGGTCATCGGGCTCGTTGAATATGTGGCGGCGTTCGGAATGGCCGACCAGCACCCAGGAACCGCCGGCATCGTGCACCATGCAGGGTGCAATCTCGCCGGTAAAGGCTCCGTTTTCGGCAGGATAGATGTTCTGTATGCCGGTCTCAAGCACATTGCCGGCATCCTTAGAGACGCAGTCCAGCGCCGTGGCCGGGGGAAAGATGAGGACAGTGCGGTCAGTGACCGGCTGTTCTTTCAGGGAGGCAACGACTTCCCTGGTCATGTCCTCGGCCTGGGCACGAGTCTTGTTCATTTTCCAGTTGGCAGCGATGATTGTCTTCATAGCGTCTCCTGCAGGTCATGCGGCTCAGGGGCAGAAGCAGTTCGCTGCTCCGTCTGCCTGTCTCGCAGATCAAGGGTCATAATCAGGGCGTCTTCGCCGTTGTCGGCATAGTATTTCCTGCGCAGGCCAGCCTGTCTGAACCCGGCATGTTCGTAGAGGGTGCGGGCTGGCACATTGCCAGTGCGCACTTCCAGATGGCAGATCAATATATGCCTTTCACATGCCTCTTGCAAGGCAGCATCAAGCAGTGCGGACGCCACGCCAAGCCTGCGCCTGTCCTCCCTCACTGCGACATTGAGTATTTCCATCTCGTCAAGCACGCCTGACGCGGCAACATAGCCGATGATATCCCCTGTATCATCCTGGCACACAGTACCAAACAAGGTGCCGCCCTCAAGGGCCTCTTTGTACTGGCCGGCATCCCAGCCGCAGGGAAAGCACAAGGACTCAAGCTGGGCCACTTTCTCTGCATCAAAAGCAGCCATGGAGCGTATGTGCAGGCCTGTATCAGGAACTGCTGCCTTAGGGCTGTCAGTCGATGAACACATCCGGATATTCATCCATATTCATCATGACGCTGGCAGTGCCGCGCAAAACGGCAGTCAGCGGGTCCGGATCCAGATGGACCGGGAGATGGGTAATCTGGGAAATATACTGGTCCATGCCGCGCAGGAGGGACCCGCCGCCAGCCATGGTGATGCCTGTATCAAAGATATCGGCTGCCAGGGTAGGAGCCACCTGCTCCATGGTGCGCATGACGGCCTCGCCTATGGTCTCTACCGGTCCCTTTAGTGCCTCGCGCACAAAGTCTGGAGAAATTTCCACCTTGGTGGGGCAGCCGCAGGCCAGGTCCTTGCCTGAGACAAACATGGGTTCCAGACCCGGCACAGGCACAGCGCTGCCGATGGCAATCTTGACCCTCTCCGCTGTATTTTCACCGACTTCAAGGCGGTATTCCGAGCGCAGGGCTGCAATGATAGCCTCGTTCATGGCATCGCCTGCCACCCTGACCGTATTGCAGACAGCAACGGCAGAGAGGGTAATCACAGCTACCTCAGTCGTGCCGCCGCCGATATCAACGACCATGGATCCAACAGGCTCACCTACGGGCAGGCCCACGCCTATGGCAGAGGCCATGGGCTCTTCCACCAATACTACCTTGGTGGCACCTGCTGTCAGGGCAGCATTGATGACAGCCCTCTTTTCCACCTGGGTGACGCCTGTGGGTATGGAAATCACCATGCGGGGCTTGCGGAACCAGGTTTTGCGCATGGCCTGGTGAATAAAATAGACAATCATCCTGGTCGTCACGTCAAAATCGGCTATGACGCCGTCACGCATGGGACGGACGTTGCGCACCCTGCCCGGAGTACGGCCGCGCGATGTCTTTGCCTTTGCCCCTATGGACAGGACCTCGCCGGTCTGGACATCAAGGTCCACGACAGACGGCTCATTGACAATAATCCCTCCCGCCTTTGTATAGAGAAGAGTATTGGCGGTGCCGAGGTCCATGGCGATAGGCAGGGAAAACAGATTCTGTATATAGCTTAACAAAGACATGACGTATTATTTTTTGTCCTCAGTGGCGGATTGGGCGAAAGCAACATTCTGGGAGTGCATGCGCGGGGCGCGGGTGTATATCTGGGCCATGTCCATGCTCTTTCTCAGCCGCATTCGCAGATACAGATTCTCCGAGTGCACGGCAAGCAGGCTGACTGCCTCCCTGAAAAATGTCCTCATTGACTGGTTGACCGGATGGACTTCTGTATGGCCGAAGCACACGCAGGCCCGTACCGTCTTGTTAATGACAACCGGGAAGACGGCAACGGCTGCAAATTCAGGCAGATTGGAGCTTACCCCGAACAGTGCCGGCACCCTGCCCTCCTCGCCTGTCTGCACAATGGGCTGCCCGTTGCGCAGCACCCAGCCGGCCAGGCCTGCATTAATGGACTGGTAAAAAGGCTCCCTGCCGACGACAAGCACAGGCTTGTTCTCGGCACTGATGCTGTACGATTCGTCAGGCACCTCAACAGACACAAAGGCGGCATAGTCAAACCTGGCTGCGTCTGCCACTATGCGCAGGAAGGAAGCAATAAAGGTGTCCCAGGTCTTGTAGTGCAGGCGCAGGTCGTCCAGAGTTTCAAGCCGCGAAAAAAAGCGCGGAATGTCGCCAAGCATGGACTCCTCGCTGGCTGCTGCATAGACGCCGCTCAGCAGGGCTGCAAACATATGCAGCTGCTTGTGCTCTTTTTCGTTAAATTCCTGCTGGCGCTTGGTATCGACGCACAATACGCCGCCGCCGGGAACCGGGCACCCCATAAAGGCCTTGATCCCGGCCTCTTCGGCATCGCCATAGTATATAAGCTTGCCATGTTCCTGGAAGGAGGAAACCTGCAGCGGCTGCCCGTTGGCCAGAATCCAGCCCACGAGATCCTGCCCGGGCCTGACCACTGTATCGGGCCTTACGCTGTCACCCTGGCTGTAATAGGCCGTCAGGCGGCATTCTGCCTCTTCAGCCTCACCCTGCTGGCGGGGCAGGAAAAGGACTACCGTATAAGCGTCAAAGACACTGGATATCAGGGCCAGCATCTGCTGTTCCATAGTGGCTATGCGTGCATTCATACGGCAATCTCTCTATATAGTTCTTCATTACAGACAGCTACGGCTGCCCGGCCTC
>JAUMVQ010000217.1 GCA_030530085.1 Desulfovibrionaceae bacterium
TTGGCATTTCTGGCCCTGGCCCAGGCCTGCAGCATCTGCTCTTCCACATTGCCAGTGCCCATGGCCAGCAGTTCGACGCGGTTGCAGGTGGACAGGATAAGCGCTTCCTGGATGGCGCCGCCTACGGGAAGCGCCCAGTTTTCCAGATCCGTCTGTCGGGCCAGTGCAAAGCGTTCGCGTATGTCTACTGCTGCTGTGCGGTGATTCAGTCCGATTAAGGTAATATGGCAATGCATGATGTTAAACCCTGACAAACGCGTGATGGCTCTGCATGAAGAAGTTGACGACAACAATGGAGGCAAGGCAGAGCAGGAAGATGCAGACCATAATGCGTGCCGGCTTGCGTCCGTACCAGCCTCGGCTCACGCGGCTGGCAAAAAGATAGCCGAAAAGCCCCCAGATGAAGAGGCTGAGAAATTCCTTGGGATCCCCGGTGAGAACTGAGCCGTATACGGGGCCTGCGTAAAAGAGGCCGCACACTATGCCCGTGGTAAACAGCGGAAAGCCTGCCACTGTGCCTATGGCGTTGATGCGGTCCAGTATATTCAAAGCAGGGATGTCTGCAATAAAGGCCGGGATGGGCTTTTTCTTCTTGATGCGGCCGTCCAGGTAGAGGAAGAGGACGCCTGCCACAAAGGAGATGGCGATGAGGGCCAGCGAAGTATAGAGCGCTCCCACATGCAGGGCATAGAAGGGTGCATGCAGTGAGGACGGCAGCTGTACCACGCTCTCAAGGGAACCTGCTGAGAGGCCGTAGAGCAGGAGGGAGAGCAGGGCCCCGAAAAGAAGCGGTATTTCCTGATGAATGACAACCCACAATACAATGCCGCACAGCATCATAAACCAGGCCAGCATCTGCAGATAGGCGCCGACCGAGAGCCCGCCTGCTGTCTGGGCATGAAAGCCCATAAAGAGAATGGCCGTCTGTACAATGAAGCCGACAGTTGCCACTGAAGCTGCTGCCAGGCGGATGCCGGGCTTCTTGAGTATCATGCCAACCATGCCGAAGACACCGGCAAAGGCATAGAGTGCCAGTATCATGAGGGTTGACTCAGCAGGAGTAAGAATGGATGTCATGGGTTAGTGTCCCCTGAAGGTAAGTTGGCGAGCAGTTCAGGAATGGATGCGTGCAGCTGCTCAGGTAAAATCTGTTCAAGAAGGTTTTGTACAGACTTCATATCCCTTTTGGCAATTGCTTCTTCCAGATTTGGGCGGGCCAGATCACGAAAAATTGTCCTGTTGGCAGAAGCAGGAGCCCCCATTGCAAGGATAAGGGGCCGCAGGCGGCCCATTAGTTTTGTTACAGGCACCTTGCCTGCCAGGAAGGCGGCCAGCTCTTCCTTCCATCTTTTGGCCAGGGCAGGGCTGGCCCTGCCTGTGGAGAGTGCGGCAACAAGGGGATCCTTTCTGACTACTACGGGAACGTGAAAGCTGCCTTCCTCAGGGGCATCAGTACAATTGCACAAGATATGCCTTTCGCGGCAGATGGCGGCTATGCTGGCATTGAGGGCATGGTCTCCGGAGCAGGTGAAGACCAGCGTCATTGCATCAAGCATGCTGGTGCAGAACGGCTCCTGGGACAATTCAATGTCAATGCCCTGTTCCTTTCCCTGCAGCAGAAGCTGTTCCCCTGTGCTGTCAGGCGGCAGGGGATCCAGGACAAGTATTCTGGCAGGATGCGCCGGCAGCAGCATGGCTGCCTTGCGGCGGCCCACTTCTCCGAATCCGATGATGAGGCAGGAACTGTGGGTCAGATCTGCAAATATGGGGTAATACTGAGGCAAGGGAGCTCCGTTGAATGAGGACTGGCAGTAAAAGAGGAAGCGGAAGGAAGAGTCTTGTGTTCAGGCAATGGGCAGCAAAGCCATTTCTTTTGCATCGCACTTTGCCTGGCAGCTGATGTGGCTGAAGGCTATTCCCCAGCATATACCAGCAACACTGCCTTCATGATGCAATATATCATTGCTGTTTGCTTTGAGTTTTTTTTAGAGACTCATCAGCAAGTGAGGCAAGTATTGTACTTTGGCGGGTTCTTATTTCAAGCGAAACACTTTAAGTGCAAGAGATTATTACATTCCTCCCGAAAGAGGTCAAGTGAAGTTTTAAAACCAAGGACCTTTCTGGGGCGCATATGGAGGAAGCGGATACAGTTGAAGTAGAGGTCGCGCTGGGTGACATTGGTGAAGTCTGTCTTCTTGGGGTAGAACTCTCGGATGAGTCCGTTAGTGTTTTCATTGGTGCCTTTTTCCCATGGGTGATGGGCATTACAGAAGTAGATCGGAATTCCATGCTTTTCCTCCATAAGCTTCCAGTTAGAGAACTCACTGCCTCTATCTGCGGTGATACTTTTGATACATCCTTCGGGAACCTTCTTTTTTAACATCTTGAGAAGATCATCAAAACCGACAGTGTCACAATAGTCCGACTTGAGGACAAAAGTGTGTCTTGTCTTTCGTTCTACAGCGGTGAAAAGACAGGCCTTCTTGCCTTTCACAGAAACCACTGTATCAACCTCAAAATGGCCGAATTCAGTACGGTCTATACAGCCTTGTGGGCGTTCCTCTATCCCCTTGGCATCAGCAAATCTGGTCTTCAGTCTGCCGTCTCCATTTTTAAGACGCTTGCCTTTTCTGCGAAGAGACTTCTTATACTGTCCTAAGAGCTTATCATCATCAAGCCAGCGATACATGGTTGAAACGCAGACGCCTAATTCCTCAAATTGATCGGAGCCGGCAATTTGCTCGGGGGAAAAGCGCAGTTCGACGATTCCGTGTTTAATTGCGCTTAACCGTTCTGGTGTTGCCTTGGGCTTGGGACCGCACCGTTTTCGCGCTAGACGGCTGATTTCTTTGGCTCTCAACGGATTATAGCCTTTTCTATTTTCCGGGCAGACTCCGTCAGGACAGCCTTTGCGCAACTCTCTGCTGATAGTGCTGGGGGCGCGTCCTAACACTTTGGCGATAGCACGTGCAGACTTACCCTTTTGGAATTCGTCACATATTTGTGCTCTTTCATTATCGGAAATATGGTGATATATTTTACCTGAGCTCATGAGATATCTCCCTTTGGTAAAGATGTTGGCGCATTGAATCGAAGCTGATATCAAGTGAGCTTTTTTATTACAAAAAAACAATTTGATATCAACATATTATCTTATCTTAAAAGCCAGACTGATACCAGTGTCACCCCTCTCAAACCAAGGAAAATTTGACCTGCAAATTTTCCCGGGAGACACGGCCGCGCCATGCTGCAGCCGCAGAGCGCTGCAACATGCAAGGGCGCGTAGCGCGAGCGTAGCGAGTTTACCCTTGCATGTTAAAGCGCCTGTGGCAAAGTCGGCCAGGACGTGTCGGAAGCGGGAGTTGCGGTCATAACCAGTCGGTTGCTCTTCCTGGT
>JAUMVQ010000218.1 GCA_030530085.1 Desulfovibrionaceae bacterium
GTATGGGACGGGATATTGCTGCATCAGAATTCGGGAAAAAACAAAGTACTTCTTTTTACCGGACATTGAGCAATGACCTGGCGGATGCTTTTCCTGGAGTAAAAGGCCTGTCCGTCAGTAATCTGGACTATATGAAGCGTTTCTACCTGCTGGTGGAGGATGTCAGAAACATCCAGCAACCTGCGGGACAAACTGTCGCAGACACGGAGCAGCCAGTTTTCCCACAAGCTGTGGGAAAAATTGAAGAGCCGTTTTTCTCCATTCCCTGGGGACATATACGCCTTATCATTGACAAATATGGCAATGATTCAGAACGAGCCCTCTTCTATGCAAAAAAAACGATAGAAAACAACTGGTCACGCAATGTACTGCTGAATTTTCTGGATACCAGGCTGTATGAACGGCAGGGAAAAGCTGTTTCCAATTTCCAGCTAACATTGCCCAAACCACAAAGCGATCTTGCCCAGGAGATAACACATGATCCGTATGTCTTCGATTTTATCGCCGTCCGCGAGCAATATGATGAAAAAGAATTAAAAGACGCCCTCATGAACAACATACAGCGATTTTTTCTGGAACTAGGCAACGGATTTGCCATGCTGGGCAGGGAATACCGTCTTGTGGTTGGAGAAACAGAACAATTTCTTGACTTCCTGTTCTACCATGCAAAGCTTCACTGCTATATTGTGATCGAAGTAAAGACAAGAAAGCTTGAAGCTGGCGACATGGGACAGCTTGGCACCTATGTAGCGGCGGTAAACGGAATGCTGAAGCAAAAAGATGACGCGCCGACTATAGGCTTGCTGATTTGCAAAACAAAAGACAATGTGATGGCACAATATGCGTCCAGCGCAATCAATGTGCCTATTGGCATTTCGGAATACAAACTAACAGATTTAGTACCGGAAAATTTCAATGGTTCACTTCCGACCATCGAAGAAATCGAGGCAGAACTGAATGCCGGATCCGATACCGGATGCAATGGGAAAACAACAGAGGAAGCCAGCTGCAAAGGGTAATGCTTCTGCAAAGCAGCTATAAATGTCTGACAGGACAGGCCAGCCTGCACCTGATCAGGCCTGAGCAGATGCGACCGTGATAATGCCCTTCTGCACCAGCTTTTCATATTCCTGGTACGCATCCAGCGTGCTTTGCTCAAATGCAGAAATCAGGTTGCGCAGGGCATCATTATTGATATTCTTTATGTATGGCATAAGCCGTACTATGTCATTTTTTATCAGTACTATAATAATTTGAAGAAAATCTTCATTTGAGTTGCCATTTTCCCTGAACAGTTTCTTTATAGAGCTGTCATAATTATAATCCAGGTAGGCTGTTTTTGCCTCTTCTCTGGAACGTGTTTTATTTTTCTTGTCTTCAAAAGGAAGAACCAGAAAAGAAGAAGATTTTGCCAGATAATTCCACAGTCTGACAATTTTATTATATTCAGTATATAACTGATTGTATATTGGCGTTAAGAAATTTATTTTGCGTTTTGCGACATAGTAAGAAAACGGATAGATACTGTTTTCTCGCTTTATCTTGTCACGCTTCTGCATCGTTTCCTGTATTTCGCTTTGCAGCTTTCTCATTGACGGATGCTCAAACTGTCCTAAAAATTCATTACTGTTTAGCTTCCTGGTAAGAAAGATTGCGATATTGGCAGCAGCCATATTCATGGCATACACTTTTTCGTTATATTTCTTTTTAGGATCAAAAAACTTGTCGTAAATACTTGTTGCTATACCGCCTATTATACCAGCCAGAGCTAAGACACCAGCTACCTGAAAAGCTGAAGACGCAATATTGCCTGCATTATCACCGGAAAGAACGGACTGAGCAAGCCCGTTCACCTGTGCCCCCACGGACGTGCCTAAAGCCCCCAGGACAAGGCCTGTTCCTATGGATGTTGCTGTGCCGACTACAGCAGTCTTTGCAACCACCCGCGCAGTATTGGCATAGGCATCCTTGTATGAAAGTTCTCCCCGTCTGGCTTTTTCTACGTTATTTGCAAGTGCAAGCGACCCCCTGAATGCCATACCTATCACGGGGATGTTGTGAAAGCCGATATTCAGAGAACTTTCCATCACGCCTGAGTCACCCATGACATGAGAGAATACAGAGGTGCGGGCTGAGTCCATGGTATCGTGAAAAACCGATGCATCCAGCCCGAAGGCAACACCGTTCAGGCATTCCAGGGCATGGGGATTCAGATACTTCAGCTGCTCGAACTGATGGCAGAGCATGCTTTCCATATGGGCATCATTAAGGCCTATGTCTGAAAAGCTCAGTATATGAGAGGGATAGGAATTACCCAGGCTCGCTGCTATCTTGGAAGAGCATATGACAGGGATGTCAGGATTGGTCTGCAGATGATGCAGGGTGTTCGACGTATAGTCATTGGTGGGAAATATCCCTGAGGATGTTTTGACCTGCAAAAGACCATGCCCGGGGAAGTCCGGCGACTCCGTATACTTCGTCCCCATATCGCTGAAAAATCTCTTTTCTACGATAAGATCTGTTGCTTCATAATTCCTGTCAGCAGGCATCAGTACTTTATATCCTGCCTTCTCAAGCTGATGCCGTACATGGAACTCTGCTGCCTGCCCGTAGACACTGTTCCAGCTCTCGCCATTGCCCTGGAACATGGAAATCATGTTCTCAAGATGGTCACGGGTTACGGGCGGCGCAGCGGATTGTATCAGATCTATGGAATCAGTGTGCATAATGCCCGCCGTGACCTTCTCGCCTGCATCATTATAGAATGTAAAGTTGTAGGGCTTTCCGTGGTAGAGAAGATACTGGAGAACATTGTTGCCTGAAAAGTCTGCAGCTTCAGTGGGAAACTCGATGCCGTTCTCTCTGGCAATATCCAGGATATCTGATTCCGTGATATAGCCCATGATGCAAAGGTCGCCCAGGGTGCAGGTGACAGACGGGTCAAAAGGATTTCTAACCCTGATATCAAGAAACTTGTTGGCGACCTTTTCACCCCTGCGGTTGTTGTAGCCGCCAAACAAACGCTTGAATAAAAGCTTTATACCCATAACTGCCCCTTTTGCTGTGCTGAGCTCATATTTTCCAGGCCATGGAAAGGCATGGCGATAATACGCTAAAGCAGTGAGAAAACAAGCAGTTATCCGGATGGTCTGAAGCAGGCTTTGTGCGTACAGCCTGAGGCAGGTTGCATGTTATTCAAATGTGCCTTGCAGACATAACTATTCGACACGGAAGGTTCGCTGAACACGAGGGACCTGGCTGAATCCGACAATCGGCATACCTCAAAAAAAATCCCCTGAATCCAAAGAATCCTTAGAATCCAATAAATCCCTCAACTACAAATATTGACAACACCCTAAA
>JAUMVQ010000219.1 GCA_030530085.1 Desulfovibrionaceae bacterium
CCATCTGGGCGACACGGGATGCAATCATCTCTCTTGTAAAAAGCGGGCGCAGACCGGTAATTTTCTTCATCAAACATATGCGAGAGAACCTGCAGCATCTGCCGCAGGGGAAATCGCATCCTCCGTAAAAAGCTGGGTCAGATTATCTAAAGTGTTTTAAGCAAGCCGGATTGGACCCCTGCCAGGGGCAGAAGGCCTATTCCCCTTTTTCAGCCGGATTTTTGTCCGACAGATCAAGGAGAACAGCATTTTCATCGCAATCGGGGTATTTGGGACAGTGCACGCAGTCTGCCCAGATTTTCTGGGGCAGGACGTCCTTTTCCACGGTGGCAAAACCGATATGGTTGAAAAACTGCTCCTTGTAGGTCAGGGCAAACAGCTTTGAAACGCCGAGGACACGGGAGTCCTCTTCACAGGTTTCCACCAGCAGGCGGCCAAGCCCTTCCCCGCGCTTGTCATCGCGGACAACCAGCGAGCAGATTTCAGCCAGGTCATCCCACACAGGAGCCAGGGCGCAGCAGCCTACTATGACGCCGTCCTCATCTTCACAGACAAAGAAATTTCGTACATGTCCGTACAGATAGGCCAGGGCTCTGGGCAACAGCATCCCCTTAAGGGCCTCCTGCATCAGCAGGCCATGAATGCTCTTTACGTCTGCCACGTTTGCCTTACGTACACCGTACTTGCCTTTCATCGCTGGTTCTGCCCTCTCTTTGCAGCCTCACTGCCGCAAAAGAAAAAAAAGACCAGGTACAGTCACAGACAGACCCGGTCAGTTCAGAAAAAAAACAACTTTATTTCAGGAGATCCTTGGCCAGATCTTCAAGCTCGCTCTCTTCAACGACGCCGGCATAGGCAAATTCCATCTTGCCGCTCTTGCCGTAGCCGACATTAAAGGGGATAGAGCTCACGCCGTACCTGCCCACCAGTTCCCTTGAGGCAGAATAAACGGGATAGGTAATATTCTTGTCCTTTTTATAGGAAGCAAGCTTGTCCAGGGTCTTTTTATCGTCAACGCTCAGGCCGATAAAAAGAATCTTCTTGCCGTATTTCTGCTCCAGCTTTGCAATCATGGGAATCTCGAACCCGCAGGGAGGACACCAGGTTGCAAAAAAGTTGATAAAGACTCCGCGCCCTTCCTTGGTCGTCTTCTGGATCAGCGCATCCAGTTCCTTGGCAGACATCTCCTTGACATCCTGGGCCATAGCTGTGCCCAGGCAGAGGCTGAGAGCCATAACAAGCGCCATAAGGCGGGCTGCAAAACGTGCTACCATTGATAAACCCCTGATAAAAAGCCATGCCTTAAGACAGGCGGCTCTTTTTTACTTACGTGGCCTCTCCCTGCCAGAATGCAGGAAGAATACATTTGTCTTACCCGCACACAGTGCAGGACATCGTGCACGCTGCGGCAGGGCCCTGATTCAGTCCGCTTCAGGATCCTGCGCCACAGCGCCTTCTTTTTTTTCTACTAGCATATGTATTGAATTAGCACAATAAAGAAGTGCCCCGCCACTCTATAGGCGGGGCACAGAGAGGGAAGATGCTTTTCCCATGGAAAAACAAAATGTTGCGAAAGATGTGCACCTATTCAGGCTGGCTTTTTCAGCACTGCGTGGCAGCAAGTTCGCGGCTCAGGCGCTGGGCTGCATGAACAGTGTCCACGGCATCGACACAGTAGGCATCAGCACCTATGGAATCCGCAAAAGCAGCAGTTACGGCAGCGCCTCCCACCATAATGCGTATGGGCAGCTTTTCCTCGCGCACAATCTTAACGGTATCTTCCATGCGTACCATGGTCGTTGTCATGAGGGCGGAGAGGCCAATCAGGTTAGCCCCGTTCTCAATGGCAAGGTCTACAATCTTGCGGGCGGGCACATCCTTGCCGGCATCTATGACTGTGAAGCCGTAGTTGGAAAGCATAAGGCCGACGATGTTCTTGCCGATATCGTGCACGTCGCCTTCCACTGTAGCCAGGACCACTGCCGGGCGTTTTTCTGTAGCATCATGGCGCATAAGCGGCTTTAAGTAGGCAAAGCCCTTCTGCATCGTTTCCGCAGAACGGATGAGCTGCGGCAGGAAGTAGATTTTTTTCTCATAGCGCACGCCGACTTCGGTAATAGCCGGAATGAGCTCCTCATTTACAATGTCAAAAGGGTCCTTTCCCTCCTTGACCCTCGCTTCAAGCAGGGGAACAACATGGTCACGGTCGCCTGATAGCACTGCCTCATACGGGGTAGCAGACTTGTGGGCCTCTGCCCTGGCGACACCTGTGCCCCCATTTCCGCCTGTTCCGCCTGTCCCGCTGCCGCCGTTCTTCCAGTCGGCATAGCCTGCGATAAAGTTTGCGGCATTGTCATCGTGCTGCAGCAGAAGGTCTGCCGTGGCCACGGCCTCGCGGATGCGGGAGCTTGAAGGATTGGCAATGCAGGAACTGAGCCCGTGCCCTGCACCCATTGTCAAAAAGGCCGCATTGATAAGCTCTCTTGCCGGCAGGCCGAATGACAGATTGGAGAGGCCCAGGGTAGTCGCAAAGCCATGCTCGCGGCACCAGGTCAAAAGCTTCAGGCATTCGACGGCAGCCTCGTTTTTGGAGGATATGGCAAGAGCCAGGATGTCCACCATCATGAGCCTTCTCTGAATGCCTAAGCTCTCAGCCTTTTCAATAAGCTCTTCCAGGATGGCCAGGCGCTGGGACGCCTTCACAGGGAGCTTGGCATCACGCATGGGCAGAAGGATAAAGGGGCTGCCGAAATTGCGGCAGGCAGTCCCCAGAACCTGCATGCGATCCCCGTGACCGTTGATGGAATTGACAAGGGATGAGCCCGGGCACCACGGCAGGGCTGCCAGTATGGCCTCGTCGTCGGAGGAATCGACTGACAGAGGGCATGTATGGCTGGCCGTAAGCTCGGCAATCAGCCTGGGCAGCAGCTCCTTCTGATTGACGCCATGCGCGCCCACATTCACGTCCAGCACCTTGGCGCCGCAATCAAGCTGCTGCGAGGCAAAGTCCATGGCCTGGGAGAAAATGCCCTTCTGCAGTTCGGCTGTGAGCTGCTTTTTTCCGGTAGGATTGATGCGCTCGCCAATAATCACAAAGGGATCATCGGGGCTGATGCGTACCAGTTCCTGGCGCGATGTCAGGGTTATGCCAGTGTGCTTTTGCGGCTCAACACGGACTGATGCATCGGCACAATGTCCGTCCAGGGCCTTTTTCAGGGCAGCAATATGCTCAGGCGTTGTGCCGCAGCAGCCGCCAAGGGCCCTTGCGCCTAAGTCTGCAAAGGGCGCAGTCAGCTGTGCAAAATGCTCCGCATCAAGGGGGAAGACTGTCTTGTCGCCACGCA
>JAUMVQ010000220.1 GCA_030530085.1 Desulfovibrionaceae bacterium
GCGCCGTCGTCTTCCATCTCGACAAAACCAAAACCGCGGGCACGGCCAGTTTCCCTGTCAGAGATAAGTTTAACGGAAAGAACTGTGCCGTAGGCGGCGAAAAGATCCTGTACCTGTTCTTCGGTAGCGGACCAGGGAAGATTCCCAACATAGATGGATTTAGCCATGAAAAAAAAACCTCATAAAAAAACAGAAAAGAGCTGTTTCAGTAACACTACGCTGCCAAAACAGTTGTAAAAAAGACTAGACGCCACCGGAACCGTTTGTCAATCAAAATATGGCGTGAAGCCCCCTGCCAGAAGGTCTAGGCAGGCGCTGCCATTTTCTGCTGCATCTTGTCCTTTCTGGCTGTTTTGCAGGCTGTGTGCGGCTGAATGCCTGTGGATTTCAAAGGTCACGGCATCTGAGCCTGGCCTGGGGCAAAAAATGCTGTTTCTCCTTCCAGTCTGTTACTTGTCCGCGCATTGGCGTCCTCCTGTATCCTGCTGTCCTGCTGCAGGAAGTGTCTCGTGTTTGTTTCGTCCCTGCCAGCGGCTGCGGGCATAAATCTCCTGCCCAGCGTCCTGTGCTCAGGGGCGTACATGTCCTGCGATACAAGGCTGCTGTGTCCCATGAGAGCTGCTATGTCCCTGCGCCTCTCGGGATCGGCCTTCATAAGATTGAAGGCGTCGGCCTTGAAGGCATCACGAAGGCTGTACAGCGTTATGTTTTTTTCCTGTACGCTGACCTTTCTTCCCATGCGCAGCAGCATGTTGGCCCTTCTGTACATCTTCTGGCAGTTGCGCTGCATGCGTGCAAAGCATTTATCCTCCGTATAGCCCTTGTCCTCGGTGAACTGCCTGAAATATTCCTCCTTCATGGTAAAAAACTTCCTGAGGATGCGCCTGCTTGCTTCATGCTCAGGCCCCCTGTAGACAAGGTGCCTGGCAAAGCCGCTGCCCTGGCTGAGCATGTCGTTCTGTTTGCCGTTGATAATGGTGAGTGTGCCTCCTGTCTCGTTTTCCTTGTAGCTGGCATAGCGCCACTCCTTTGTCCTCAGGCCGGTGACGATCTCGGCCCTGAACCAGGCAGCGGCGATGCCGGCCAGGAAGGTATTATGGGCATCAAGCCAGGCAAGAATGCTCCTTATCCGGCTGATGTCCGGGTTTTTGTCATGCAGGGCCATGCACATGGATCCTTTTTCCTTCACTGTGCATGGGCTGAAGTTTCTGATGTCCTCAAGCCCGTCTTTGTCCAGGACACTCCCAAGCACATAGCACAGGGATACCTTGACGATTTTGAGGGTCTGCCTGCACCACGGTGCATTGTGGTAAGAGCTTGCAAACCAGGCGGGGAACCTGGCCCACTCCTGCGGGGACAGATCAGGACAAGAGCTTTTTAAGGCTGCAGGAAAGCATTCTTCAAAAAAATGCTCTATGAACGCCCTGGCGTGATACTCGTATGACTGCACCGTGCTAGGGGAACGGTTTTTCCTGTCTTTCCTCAAGGCCTGTAGCTGTACTCTGGCAGTACTTGCTCCGGGAGTACTTATCTGCTGCTCTTCATTGTCCGCGGGGCTGTGTGCCTCCCCGCAATTTTCGGGGCTGGTAATAATAACATGTGGTCTGGCGTCTCTTACAGGTATACGTCTAAGGTTTTCGTGATAATAATACATTGATATAGCAAAAATTTTATATAAAAAAGACAATAAATCAGATAGTTACACAAGCTGCTGCTGTTTTTTTTGCCTGGTGTATTGCTTGATTTTGTTAAAATAGCATTCAAATAAAATTTGTCAAGAAAATTTTTCAAAAATTTTGTATCATGCCTGAATAACTGACAAAAAATGTCATGAAGCTCACTGCTGAAGCAGCTCTTGACAGTGGGGCAATGGCTGGATATAAGACTTCTCCCTTGCTCATACCGGATGTATGGGCTGTATTAACCCGTAAGGAGATAACCATGCGGAAATTTGAAACTTTAATCCTCCTGTCGCCCGAGCTCTCCGCCGACAAGCGCGAAGAGGTCCTGGGCACGCTCAAGGAAATCATTGAGCGTGACGGCGGCAAAGTGGAGGATGTTGATCAGTGGGGCATGCGTGACCTCGCTTATCCTGTCCGTAAACAGATGCGCGGCTTCTATGTCCGCCTTGTCTACACCGGTCCCAACGACCTGGTAGCCGAACTTGAGCGCAATATCCGTATTGACGCCGAAAGGATTTACAAGTTCCTGACCGTGCGTCTGGAAGAAGGCGAAGGCAAAGACGGGGAGGTTGCATAATGGCTTTCAGAAAAAGATTTGCTCCGCGTCGCAAGTTCTGCCGTTTCTGCGCAGACAAGGACCTGCCCCTGAACTACAAGAACGCCGATGTGCTGCGTGACTTTGTCACCGAGCGCGGCAAGATTATTGCCCGCCGTATTACCGGCACCTGCGCTCATCATCAGCGTCTGCTGACCCGTGAAATCAAGCGTGCCCGCCAGATGGCCCTGCTCATCTACACCGCCACGCATGATTCTTCCGTCAAGAAAAAGAGCATGATCTAAGGAGGCTGCGAATATGAAACTGATTCTTCGCGCCGACGTAGAAAACCTCGGTACTCTTGGTGATATCGTTGAGGTCAAACCTGGTTATGGCCGCAACTATCTTCTGCCCCAGGGCCTGGCCATGCTTGCCACAGAAGGCAACATGAAGACCTTTGAGCAGGAACGCAAAAAGCTGCAGGCCATCATGGATGCCCAGCGTGCCGAAGCCCGCTCCCTGGCCGAAAAGCTGGAAGCCCTGGAACTGGTTATCCGCATGCATGTGGGTGAAAACGACAAGCTGTACGGCTCTGTCACCACAACCATGATTGGCGATGCCATTGCCGAAGCCGGTATTGAGATTGACCGTCGCCGCATCCTGCTGGACGGCCCCATCCGTACCCTGGGCGAATTCAAGGTCCGCGTGCGCCTGCATGCCGACGTTATTGCCGAGCTTCCCCTCAAGGTCCTTTCCGACCATGTGATCGTGGAAGAAGAGGCCGCTCCCGCCGAAGCTCCTGCCGAAGAGGCTCCCGTAGCCGAGGCAGAGGCTCAGACCGCAGCCGAATAGTTTTCTGCTATTATACAATATATGAACGTCATCTCCTGCCTTATGGCGGGGGATGACGTTTATATTCAGAAAAGAAGAAAGAAATATCTGCTTATAGTTTTGCCTGCATAGCCTGATCACGCCCTGACTATCCTGGTCAGGGAAGGATGCTGATATGAATTCAGAAAGAACGGACGCTCCCGCCAGTGCTTCTGCCGGGGGCGCTTCTGTTAAGAAAAGTCCCAAGTCCGGCAGACGGGATGTTGTCAGGCAGGCAACGGATTCCC
>JAUMVQ010000221.1 GCA_030530085.1 Desulfovibrionaceae bacterium
TTGGCACAACTGACCATACCCTGCACAATGCCTGCACACTTATGGAAAGGCTCGGAGTCAGGCAGGACACCATATCCATTGCCAGTGCCTGCAGGCAGCATTTCGAGGATATAGGGCAGCCTGAGGGCTGCTATGATGTCACCTATGAAAATGCCCAGGCCCGCGAACGCACCCAGATCCTCATGGATCTGGCCAACAAGGAAAATGCGCTGGTTGTGGGCACAGGCGACATGTCCGAGCTTGCCCTGGGATGGGCCACCTATAATGGCGACCATATGTCCATGTATGCCGTCAATGCCGGCGTGCCCAAGACCCTGGTGCGCTTTCTGGTTGAGGAATACGGGGCCCAGCACACAGAAGTGCAGGATGTGCTTGAGTCTGTATGCGCCACCGAGATAAGCCCCGAGCTTTTGCCGCCGGATGCAGCAGGGCATAGGCAGTCCACTGAAAAGACCATTGGCAGATACGTGCTGCACGACTTTTTCCTGTATAATTTTGTGCGCTGCGGCTTTTCCAGGAAAAAGATACAGGCCCTGGCCGGCGTGGCTTTTCCTGGCGAAGAGGAAGCCGTGGACAAGACACTTGCCGTCTTTTTCAGGCGCTTTTTCTCCCAGCAGTACAAAAGGAGCTGCCTGCCGGACGGTCCCAAGGTCGGTACTGTGTCCTTGTCGCCCAGGGGTGACTGGCGCATGCCTTCTGACTGTACAGGGGCCGAATGGCAGTAAAAGCAGGCCAGTCTGGCAGGTTTTCATGGCGTAAGCGGAGAACATTCCGGCGTATGGGCAGAGAAAAAGAAGTTGGTACAAAAATCTTGACAGCGAGATCGGAGACAGCTAAATTTGTTCACACCAAGGGAAGAATATTCTGTAATGACCCCAAAAAACATTGCAGTTTTTCTGTCCCGTGGCTTCCTAAACCGGAAATTTCTGCCATAACATAAGACAAGGATGGCCTTTCCCCCATGGGCAGCTCAACATATATTCTCCTATTGACCCTCTTTCTTACGGAAGGCGGCACCCTTGAAGCTGAACAGGATACTACTGCTGCCACGCTGAAGGAATGCAAGCTGGAAGCAAAGCAGCAGCAGGAAGTGCTGCAGCGTGAATTTGCCCTTTCCAGGGAAGAACGCGGCATGTGTCCTTTTCGGGATGTAAAGATTGTCTGCAAAAAGAAAAAAGCAAAGTAGGGCACAAGGGAGCCGGCTGCATAAGCTGCCTTTAAGATGTCTGTCTTAAAGACTGCATGGCCGTATTCCCCTCTGTATCCCAAGCATTGCCTTCAGCCGCAGATTCCGCATTTCTATACCATTACAGATACGTACATAAGGTCCGTCCTTTTTCTCAGCAGTGAGAGCAGGGCGGACTTTTTTTATCTTTTAGGCAGTTTTTGTGTCTTGCCCTCCGGCTGATTCGTGCTTATTTCAGATAAGATGGCCGCATGGACAGCGATGCGCCCGATATGCGGTCCCCCTGTTTTTGTTATCGGGTCCTGGGGCCCTGTTGCCAGAGGAAGAAGATGAGCACTTTGAAACCGCGTGAAATTGTTGCGGAACTTGATAAATATATTATCGGGCAGGAAAATGCCAAGCGCATGGTGGCCGTAGCCATACGCAACCGCTGGCGCAGGCAGCAGCTGCCCGACAACCTGCGTGATGAAGTAGCGCCCAAGAATATCATCATGATGGGACCGACTGGTGTCGGCAAGACTGAAATAGCCCGCCGTCTGGCGCGCCTGAGCCAGGCTCCTTTCATCAAGGTGGAAGCGACAAAGTACACGGAAGTGGGCTATGTCGGCCGTGATGTGGAATCCATGATCCGCGACCTTGTCGAGATTGCCATCAGCCTTGTACGCGAGGAAGAACAGGCCAAGGTCAAGAAAAAGGCAGAGCAGGCTGCTGAAAACAGGCTCATGGACCTCCTTCTTCCCGCATCCTTCAGCTCTGAACGCAATGAGACCAAGGAAAAAATACGCCAGCAGTGGCGTCTTGGCGTTCTCAACGACAGAGAGATAGAGATGGAGGTGACGGAACAGTCCCAGGGAGGCGTGGATGTCTTTTCGGCCATGCCTGGCATGGAAACCGTAGGCAGCAGCATGAAGGACATGCTCAAGAGAGCCTTCCCTGCAAAAACAGTGCGCCGCAAGCTCAAGGTCAAGGATGCCTTCAAAATCCTGGTGCAGGAAGAAAGCGACAAGCTTATCGACGAGGACAAGCTTGTGCAGATGGCCAAGACCCGTGCCGAGCAGGTGGGCATCGTCTTTATTGATGAAATTGACAAGATTGCCAGCTCTTCAGGACAGACACGTCAGAGCGATGTATCAAGGGAAGGCGTGCAAAGAGACCTTCTGCCCATAGTTGAGGGCAGTTCGGTCAAGACCAAATACGGCATGGTGCAGACAGACCATATCCTGTTTATTGCGGCAGGCGCGTTCCACTTCTCCAAGCCAAGCGACCTTATTCCTGAACTGCAGGGGCGCTTCCCTCTGCGTGTTGAACTGGATCCCCTGGGCCGCGATGAATTCCTGCGCATCCTGCAGGAGCCTGACAATGCCCTTACCAAGCAGTACTCTGCCCTGCTTGAGACGGAAAATGTACGTCTCAGCTTCAGCCAGGACGGCCTGGAAGAGATTGCCGCCTTTGCCGAGGATGTAAACAGGCAGAGTGAGGATATAGGAGCCAGGCGCCTGTATACCATTATGGAAAAAATCCTGGCTGATATTTCCTTTGATGCACCTGAAATGCCTGGTGCCCAGATCGTGGTGAACAGGCAGTATGTGCAGGACCATCTGACCGATGTGCGTGCTGACCAGGATTTGAGCCAGTACATTCTGTAGCCAGTAATCTTTTGCTGCTGAAATCAGGACGCTCCTGCCTTGTGTACAAAGGCGGGAGCGTTTTGGCTTTTTTTGGCATCTGGTAGCAGAGAGTGCGGACCGCTCTCAGAAATATAAAATTTGATTCAGCATTGGGTAGCATTTATAACGATTCATTGTTACATATTTGTTCGGATTAAGTCTGTAGAAGAAAGCTTGCGTATATAAGAGAGGCAGCCAGGAACGGATGGATAAAGTAGACGGACAAACCCTTCTGTTAGGAGATGCTGTAGAAGAACTGAGAAATATTCCAGATAAATCAGTTTCTCTTATTGTGACTGATCCTCCATATAATCTGAACAAAGACTATGGAGTAAGCTCTGATGCTTTGGAATTCAGTGAATATATAGACTTTAGCAAAAAATGGCTTTCAGAATGTTCAAGAATACTAAAAGATGATGGAAGTATCTATGTATTTATGGGGATGCGTTACATCTCTTAT
>JAUMVQ010000222.1 GCA_030530085.1 Desulfovibrionaceae bacterium
CATGTTGATGGTCTCGTAAGAGGAGTTTCATTTAGAGGAACTACATCTGAAGATTCTTTTGATTATAAATTATCAATCGAAGATATGAGGCTATCAAAACCGATTACCATATCGATGTCTGACAATCTGCTTATTCTTGAGGGTGGACAGTATAACAGAGATATTACCGGGTGTTCTATTAATGATTTATTATATTATTATCTCAACAAACTTGGCATGATAGAAAATGTTAATCTTATTATAAAAAATAATACTATACTCTTGCGGAAAGGAAAAACAATGCCGCAATTCAGTGATCATACAATTATTTCTGCGTATTATCTAAGTCGATTCCACCAAAATTATTTATCGTCAAGTCCTGGTAAATACCTGCCCAGTAACAATACTCTTAAATTTGATGGAGTCTGGGGCCTTAAGGCAGGCAATATTCGATTTTTCAATAATATAGAATTTGATTTATCAGATATCAGGGCAGATACAACCGTCATAACCTTGACTGGAGATAATATCGGAAGTGGTATCGGACACGAGATAACAAATATCTCTGCGAAAACTATAAATGTAAAAGTAGGCAATCTGACAGGTGCTGACGGCGGAGAGTTTAAAATCGGAGAAAAAATATTTTTGCTGAAAAACAGCAATGGTATTAAGGCAGAAGATATCTCTGTTAACGTGATACCCAAACAGCATGGATACCTGTTTGATGTTAAAACAGATAATACTTCCATATACCTGACCCGTATCCGCTAAACCATCCATGTCTTGATGAACCAACTAAAAAACATCCTTTGAACAACACTATTTGAGCGAGGACTAAAATGACCAGCCAGATAAAAACCATGCTGCTTCTGGCAGCCCTTTCCGCCATTATTATCGTTATTGGCGGCCTCTTAGGCGGACGCGGAGGTATAATGATTGCCTTTGCTTTCGCACTCATCATGAATATCGGCTCCTACTGGTACTCAGACAGCATAGTCCTTAAAATGTACAGTGCCCGCGAGGTCAGCCCTGCCGAAGCCCCCATGCTCCACCAGATTGTCGAGGAACTGTCCCGCAATGCAGGTATCCCCAAGCCCAAAGTCTGCGTTGTGCCTGAACAGGCTCCCAACGCTTTTGCAACAGGGCGCGACCCGGAACATGCCGTCGTTGCCTGCACCGAGGGCATATTGCAGATACTCTCTCCCAGGGAACTGAGAGGTGTCCTGGCCCATGAAATCGCCCATATCGCCCACAGGGACATCCTTATTCAGACAATAGCCTCTGTCCTTGGCAGCACCATCGTCATGCTGGCCAACATGATGCAGTTTGCCGCTATTTTCGGCGGCTCAAGGGATGATGAAGGCGGACACACTTCCCCGATTGCAGCCTTGCTTATGGCCATACTGGCGCCCATTGCAGCCTCACTCATCCAGATGGCCATCTCTCGTTCCAGGGAATACCTTGCTGACGACGGCGGTGCCCAGTTCAGCCGTGATCCTCTGGCCCTGGCCAGCGCACTGAACAAGCTGCAAATGGCCTCACAGCAGATCCCCATGCAGCATGGCAATGCGACCACGTCAAGCCTCTTCATCGTCACCCCGCTTTTTGGCGGCAGCATGAGCAATCTCTTCAGCACCCATCCGCCCATTGAGGACCGTATCAGCCGCCTTCAGCAGATAGCAGGACAGACAGGAAGCACATCTTCATTTTCAGGGCAGGGCAGTTCTTCCATGCCGTCTTCAGGCGCCAGCAGTTCTTCTGCGTCCGGACAGAAGAACCACTTCGGTGACCTGTAATGCATGCTTTAAGCACAAAGCTCCCGGCCGTTTTCAAGGGCCTGTTCCTTTGCTGCCTTTTTTTGAGCCTCAGCGCCTGCGCAGGAATGCAGGCCAGGGATGAGGCAGGGCCGAAGGTACCTTCAAGGCAATGTGACAGGCTCTACACCTATGCTCCCGGCTTTCTCATGATAGATGTGGCAGCAGGGTCTGATGTCATTCTGATGCCAAAAACCAGGCAGTTTGCGGTTTTCTGCTCGGCAAAGGAAGCAAATGATCATCTTCGTTCTAAAATCTTGTCTCACGAGGTACCCAACGGAGACTGGGGCATATATGCCCTCAATGGCGGCACAGAGCTCGCTATGGAAACGCCTGATGGAGCATTGCTGCTGGCAAAGGATGCGAAGTTATCCGAATGGATAGAGAAGCCGGATTTTGCTTCCAGATAGCAGCAACAAACTGATGCTTCATCCCTTGCACTTTCCTTCCTGGTGATTAATTTTCCTCCCATAAGGTTGCGACAGCAAACCAGATAAAAAGCCAAAACGTCGGACGTTTTTGTCCCGGAGGAATATCAATGGCTGAAGAAAAGAAAACCTGCGAATTTCGTGCTGAAGTACGCAAGGTTCTGCAGATTCTGACCAACTCTCTCTATACCAATAAAGAGATTTTTCTGCGCGAGCTCATCAGCAACTCATCTGATGCCCTCGACAAGCTGCGCTTTCGCCAGAACAGCGGTGATACGCCCAATGAGCCCGATCTGCCCATGGAAATCCGTATCAAGCTGGACAAGGACAACAAGCAGCTCACCATTGCCGATACCGGTATTGGCATGACAGAGCAGGAACTGGGCGACAACCTGGGTATTATCGCCCGTTCTGGTTCAGAGAACTTCCTGGCTGAGCTGGCAAAACATGCCGCCGAGACAGAAAACGGCGAGAAAAAGCCTGCCGATGCCAGCCAGATTATCGGCCACTTCGGCGTTGGCTTCTATTCTGTCTTCATGATAGCCAGCAAGGTCGAAGTGTACTCCAGGCCTGCCTTTGGCGACGGCTCTGTCCATGTCTGGGAAAGCGACGGCCTTGGAACCTATACAGTTTCGGCATCTGATGACGCAGATCCTGTCCGCGGCACCAAAATCGTTATCCATCTCAAGGACGACGCTCTTGAATATGCCGAAAAATATCGTGTGGAAGGCGTCATCCGCAAGCACTCCGGCTTCATTCCCTTCCCTGTGTTTGTCGATGACGAAAAGGTCAATACCCAGCCTGCCTTGTGGCGCGAGCCCAAGAGCCAGATTACGGACGACCAGTACAAGGAGTTCTACAAATCCTTTACGTATGACTCCAAGGATCCCCTGGACTGGCTGCATATCAGCGTTGATCTGCCCGTGCAGTTCCAGGCCCTTCTCTACATTCCCGATGAAAAGCAGGACATGCGCCTGCGCGAAGAGGAATACTGGGGCCTTGACCTCTACAGCAACCGCGTGCTGATCCAGCACAAGAACAAGGACCTCATCCCCATTCACA
>JAUMVQ010000014.1 GCA_030530085.1 Desulfovibrionaceae bacterium
TGTAAGCTCTGCTGTAAGCTCTGTGAAATTGTCAAGTATCTTGACAATTTCACGTTGCACCTCAAGAGGTGGAACAGGTATTTGCAAAGCCTTAAAATCACCTCCTGTCAATTTTGGAATATTACCATGAATTAAATGTGTTACATCAATAGTTTGTAGATAATGGAACAAATACCTGAGAAGTACATTGTCCTTTTCTTCAATTATATGAGCATGGTTGTTTACCCATATTTTCCCTTCCGCCCATGTTACAACTGGTGTTCCTGATTTTGTGATTACACTTCCATCCTCTCCAACAAGAATAAAAGTTCCATCAAAGATATAATCAGATACATAATCCTGAATGCCATTTGCTCCATAATACGGATAATCACCAGCTTGTCTTGCTGCTTTAGTAACAGGTTTCCTTTTCTTATCAAGAATAGTACAACAATCTTCAAGCCTCTTAAACTCAACACCATTAGGACAAAGTTCCTGAATCAGTTTTTCTAACCTCATACTACTTCTCCCCTTTGTCTTCTTCTATTTTTAAAGTAATGGGCACAGCTGGCGATTTAGACTCCGGCAAAATCAGCGTATCCGCTTCCCCTAGAAGCACTTTGTCAAAATCACTCTGATACAGCCGGTCCTGCCGTATACGATATTTCTCAAACTCGCTCAGGGCATGTTGCTGAGCAATTTCTGCAGAAATAGACCCCGCATTAGTCAGAATTTCCTTTCTGCTAAGCCGAAGAAGCCCCTCGAACTGTTCCGCCCAGTCCTCCATGGTCATAGGAATTTCTTCCTCAGCACGAAGTTCCGCCAAGTCAAGGTAGGCGTTGACAATTCTCGCCATTGCAGAGAGCTCTTCCCGTGTCAAATAATTCTTTGCAATCACCACATCGAATTTTTGGATTTTGCCGTCTGGTGCGTCCTTCCAGGTAGTCAGTCCCATATGCTCTTTGTTGCTGTCGGCACGACGATAGATGGTCTCCGCCGCTGTTTCCCCATGAATCGCCCAGTGAAGCTGGTTCTGCACACGGGCAAAAAACAGCCTTGTCGTTTGCGACTTCGCATCATAATCAATGCTCGTGGCATAGATGTCGGTGATTTTCTGATAAAAACGCCGCTCAGAAAGACGTATCTCGCGAATACGTTCCAGCTGTTCTTTGAAATAGTCTTTCGTCAGAACAGTTCCGCCGTTCTTCAGGCGTTCGTCATCCATGGCGAAGCCCTTCACGGTATATTCCTCGATAATGCGGTTTGCCCATTTTCTGAACTGCACCGCACGGGGAGAGTCTACCTTATTGCCCACGGCAATGATGGCGCTCAGGTTATAGTGGCTGGTATTGTAGCTTTTGCCGTCTGCGGCAGTTATTCGAAATTTTCGAATAACTGAATTTTCGTCGATCTCTCCGTCGGAAAAAAGCTTTTTCAGGTGGTAGTTGATGGTGTTGGTTTCCACATTATACAGAAGCCCCATCATCTTCTGAGTCAGCCACACATTCTCCTCAAAATACACGGCATTTATATCGCTTTCACCGGTTGCAGTGATAAAGGTGAGATATTCCGCTGCAGAGGAACGAATAATGCTGACTTCACGCTTTTCTTTTTTCATGATCCAGCCTCGATTTCAGCGATAATCTTCGCAATCTCGTCACGCAGGACCTGCTCGCGGGCTACGATTCTCTCAATTTCGGCATTGAGCTGCACAATGTCTATCTTTTCACGGGTATCTTCGGCCTCTACATAGGTGGAAACCGACAGATTGTAGTCATTCTTCTCGATTTCCTCATAGTCGGCCAGATGGGAGAAGTGCTTCTTTTCCTCCCTGGCAGCAAAGACAGAAACGATATGTTCGATATTCTCCTGTGTTAGCTTGTTATTGTTCGTCACCTTGATGCACTCTGATGAGGCATCAATAAAGAGGGTCTTGTTGTCCTTCTTGCTCCTCTTCAGCACCATGATGCAGGTTGCAATAGTGGTGCCGAAGAACAGGTTGCTGGGAAGCTGGATGACGCAGTCAATGAAGTTGCTGTCTATCAGGTACTTTCTGATTTTCTGCTCTGCGCCGCCACGGTACATAATGCCGGGGAAGCAGACGATGGCGGCTGTGCCGTTGGATGCAAGCCAGGCCAGGGAGTGCATGATAAAGGCAAGGTCAGCCTTGCCCTTTGGGGCAAGCACGCCCGCACGAGAAAAGCGCGGATCGTTGATGAGAAGAGGATTGTCGCTGCCTGCCCAGCGGATGCTGTAGGGCGGATTTGAGACGATAAGCTCAAACGGCTCATCATCCCAGTGCTGCGGTGCAGTCAGGGTGTCCTCGCAGGCTATGTCAAATTTGTCGAAGCCTATGTCGTGCAGGAACATGTTGATGCGGCACAGGTTATAGGTAGTGATATTGATTTCCTGCCCGAAAAAGCCTGTGCGGACAGCATCCCTTCCCAGGATTTTTTCAGCCTTCAGGAGCAGGGACCCGGAACCACAGGCAGGATCATAGACCTTGTTAATCTCTGTCTTGCCGACCGTGCCAAGCCTTGTCAGAAGCTCGGACACATCCGCAGGTGTAAAAAATTCTCCGCCTGACTTGCCTGCACCGGAGGCATACATTGTCATCAGATATTCATAGGCATCGCCAAAGGCATCAATATCGTGGTCTTTCACATCGCCCAGATTCATATTGGCTATGCCGTGCAAAAGCTTGGCAAGGCGCTCGTTCCTTTTGGCCACAGTAGGCCCGAGTTTGTTGCTGTTGACATCAAAATCATCGAACAGGCCTGAGAAACTGCTTTCAGAAGAAGATCCCTTCGCAGACTCCTCAATATTCCGGAACACCTTTTCCAAAGTTTCATTCAGGTTTTCATCCGTATCTGCCCTGTGGCAGACATTGCAGAAGAGCTCTGATGGCAGGATGAAAAAGCCCTTTTCGTCTACCAGGTCCTTGCGGGCTTCCTCGGCATCGGCATCTGACAGGTCTGCATAGTCAAAGTCATTGTTTCCGGCATCCCGCTCGCCGGCATTGACGTAGTTTGCCAGGTTTTCGGAGATATAGCGGTAAAACATGGTGCCTAGGACGTAGTTCTTGAAGTCCCATCCGTCCACAGCACCGCGAAGCTCATCGGCTATAGCCCATATGGCACGGTGGAGCTCGTCTCTTTCTTGTTCCTTTTTCGTATCAATCGCCACGTTGCCGCTCCTTTTGCTCCTGTGCCTGCTCCCTATATCATTATACAGAGGAGCGGTACGGGGAAACCTGTGAAAAAGACTGCACTGTTTCCTTAAAAACAGAGCCTGCCTCCCAGGGTGCCCCTGTTTGTCATAGTAAACAACCGGCATGAACGCATGAACAAAAAAACCTGTTCAGGGACAGCTTCACGCCACCTTATACAGCCAGCCTTTCAATTATGTCATGCGCCTGCCTCTTTTTCTTGAGGCAGGCTGAAGGCATCGCTGTACGCCCTGGCTGCGTCTTGTTCTCAAGACAGCAAGGCATCACGTTTTTTGCCACAGGTTTAAAAAATCATAAAGTAAAAAGTGTCCGCTTGCCCGCTGGATCATAGCTGCCTTCTGCCGTTTCATGCGCCATCACTACCGCTCAGTCAGCAGCCAGGGTTCTTTAAGGCGACAAGCTCAGCAATGCTTTCTACAATCCCCGAGGCGGCAGACTGCACAGTTTTATCTGCCCCTTCCATGGCATAGCCCTCAAAGCGGGCCAGCATTTCCACGTCATTGCCATCGTCCCCTGCTGTCAGGATGTTTCGGGGCTTCCAGCCATTGACCTCACAGGCCCATTCTATGCCTGTCCCCTTGCCTACGCCCCAGGCCGTCATGTCGGCCACGGACAAAGAACACTGCACATGCGCCTTCTTATCAAAGGCCTTTTTAAGACTTTCCCCTATGCTCATGGCCTTGTGCCGCCTGCCAAAGCCAAAGCTGACCTGTATCAGTTCCTTTTGCAGTGCCTCTTCCCTGGAAATAAACGGCGGCCTGTAGACAGGGTTGACCCAGGTGCCAAAGCCTTCCAATACGTGCATTTCCTTGTCTGAAAAGACGGCTATGCTGTCGCACTCGCCTGTCATGACATGCGTCAGCAGCTCATGGGCAAGGTGTCCTTCCAGCGGCCTTGAGGCCTTTGTCCTGCCGGCACTGTCCAGCATCAGGGCACCATTGTTGCATAAAAGAAAATCCCATTGCAGGGGATAGCGCACAAGCTCCTTTTGCAGGGTCATAAAGCCGCGCCCTGTGACAATGCCAAACAGATTGCCAGCTGCCCGCCACCTTTTCACGGCACAAAGATCGGCTTCAGATATGGTATTGTGGCAAAACAGCGTGCCGTCAAAATCACAGGCCAGAAGATCCATGCCTATCCCCCTAAAATACAGCCCCAGACACAGCCATTGGCATCTGGAAAATGAACGCCGTCCGTGCTACGTATCGCCTGTCATTTTTAGCCCATGTCTCATGCCCGGGCAAGAGAACTGCCTGCAATACAAGGAACAGCCATGCCGTACAAAGCCTTTATCTTTGATCTGGACGGAACGATCCTCAATACACTGAGCGATATCGCAAATGCCTGCAATACCATGCTGCAAAGGCATGGCTGGCCGCAGCATGAGGACAATGCCTACCGCCAGTTTGTGGGCAACGGCTTTGCCATGCTGACAAGGCGTGTCCTGCCGCCGTCACTCCTGGAAAATCTTGAAGATAAGGCCCTGCAGGAACTCATCGATGAAGGAAAGGCCCTCTACCATGCCTCCCTCCATGACAGGACAAAGCCCTATGACGGCATACCCGAGGCCCTGGCAGAACTAAAAAAAAGAAACGTCTCCCTGGCAGTCCTCTCCAACAAGCCTGATCCTGAGACAAAAGAGCTTGTCAGCTATTTCTTCCCCGGCATCTTCTCAGTCGTGCACGGAGGCAGGGACGGAGTCCCCCTGAAGCCTGATCCTGCTGCCGTCTACGAGACCATGGCCGAACTTGGCGCTACAAAAGAAACCTGCGCCTATGTGGGCGACAGCAACGTTGACATGAAGACAGCTGCCAATGCCGGCCTTTTCTCCATAGGCGTCACATGGGGCTTTCGCGGGGAAGAAGAGCTGGCCAAAGCTAATGCCTCGGCCATTGTCAGCAGGGCGGAAGAACTGCTGCAGTATGCCTAACCTGCCTGCCATGCAGAAATTGCAAAGCACTTTCAAAAACTAGCCCCTCTGCCTGTTGACAGGGACAACATACTTCCTATTTTTGTAGCAACATACTATTTTTGTATATAACACAATTATCTTGTACCCGGGCCCAGAGCCCCGGGGACTCCGCTTCAGGACCGCACCATGCCCATTAGAATTCCTTCTGATCTGCCCGCCAGGACAACCCTGGAAGGCGAAAACATCTTCGTGATGACCGAAGACCGTGCCGTAACGCAGGACATCCGTCCTCTGGACATAGTCATAGTAAACCTCATGCCCACGAAGATCACCACTGAGACACAGCTTCTGCGCGTCCTGGGCAACAGCCCCCTGCAGGTCAACATCACCCTTCTGCGCACCAAGGAGCACGTTTCCAAAAACACGCCCCTTGCCCATCTGGACCGCTTCTACAAGACCTTTGACGAAATCAAGGACAGCTTTTTCGACGGCATGATTGTCACCGGCGCCCCGGTGGAACAGCTTGAGTTTTCGGATGTGGACTACTGGAAGGAACTCTCCACCATCATGGCCTGGGCGTCCTCAGGCAAGGTCTTCTCTACATTGTATCTGTGCTGGGCTGCCATGGCCGGAATGTACTATTTCTACGACATTCCCAAATACGATCTGCCGAGCAAGCGCTTCGGCATCTTTTCCCATGACATCCTGGACCCCACCAGCAAGCTCTTCCGCGGCTTTGACGACCAGTTCTGGGCACCGCATTCCAGGCATACAGGCGTCAAGGAAGAAGACATACGCAAGGTGGACGACCTGAAAATCCTGGCGGTCTCAAGGGAAGCCGGCGTTACCGTCGTTGAGAGCAGGGATCACACCAAGGTCTTTATGACCGGGCATCTTGAATACGACCGCGAAACACTGGATCTTGAGTACAAGCGCGATCTGGCAAAGGGCCTTCCCATCAACCCGCCCAAAAACTATTATTTCAACGATAATGCTGATGCCACTCCTGTTGTCAGCTGGCGTGCCCACGGCCATCTTTTCTATACAAACTGGCTGAACTACTACGTCTATCAGGAAACGCCATACGGCTTTACGCACCAGAAACAGGCATAACGCCCAAAATTGCAGAATTTCCCTTTTTTGCGTACACTTTTTGTCCCGGATCGGAACTGCCATCAAGGCCCGGTCCGCAGCAAGCGCACCCTGATGCGTTTACCTTATATTTCTTCCGCAATAGAGAACAAGTCATGGCCTTTTCAACACGAACACGCTACGGTCTCCGGTTTCTTCTCTGCCTGGCAAGCCTCCCAGAGGGAGAACGCCTTCAGCTGAATGAAATAGGCAAAAAGGAAAATATTTCCTCTGGCTACCTGCAGCAGATTGCAAGGGCCCTTCGTCCGCTGAACATCATGACTGCCGTGCGTGGCACCAACGGAGGCTATGCCCTGAACAGGCGCCCCGAAGAGATTAACCTTGAGGAAGTCATAAGCTACCTTGAGGGCGATCTGTCCCCGGTGCGCTGCCTGACCGAGGAACGCTGTCCCCGCAAGGCCAACTGCACGACATTCTCGTTCTGGAAGGAATATGACGATCATATCCGGTCCTTTCTGCGCAGCAAAACGCTGAAGGACCTTGCCAGTGACAAGCCGCAGGGGCAGGAGGGACTCTCTACCCTGCAGGATTTGTCCTTTGTCTGTCCCGAACACAGATAACTATCTAACCAAATACATTGAACCTGATATATGTCCTTGAGGCTCTGTCTTGAAGGGCAAAGGAGCGATAAGTCATGTGGGAGTACTCCCAAAAAGTTCAGGACTTTTTCCTGAAGCCGCACAATGCCGGTCCCATGGAAGATGCCAACGCCATCGGCGAAGTCGGCAGCCTGGCCTGCGGCGACGCACTCAAGCTGTACCTCAAAATTGATGACAAGGGCGTGATCCAGAAGGCCACCTTTGAGACCTTCGGCTGTGCCTCGGCCATTGCCTCAAGCTCTGTACTGACAGACATGGTCATCGGCATGCATGTGGAAGATGCCCTCAAGATCAAGAATGCCGACATAGCAAAGGCTCTTGACGGCCTGCCCAGGGAAAAAATGCACTGTTCCGTCATGGGACAGGAAGCCCTTGAGGCAGCCATCAGGCAGTGGAAGGGCGAGCCGCCCATGCCCAAGGCCCAGGAAGAAGGCAAGCTTGTCTGCAAGTGCTTCAATGTCACGGACCTGACCATCATCAAGGCCATCCGCGAGAACAATCTCTCCACCCTGGAAGACGTGACCTCCTTCACCAAGGCCGGCGGCGGCTGCCAGAACTGCCTCGATGAAATTGCCGAAATTCTGGAGCGCGAGCTGAAGATTCGTTCCGGCGAGCTTCCTGATACTCCTGTCTCTGGCAAGCCCCTGCTCTCCGACATGCACAAGAAGGAAGAGGCCTGCGCTACAGCCGCAGCCCCTCTCACCAACCTTGAGCGCATGCAGAAAGTCATGGCTGCCATCCAGCTCATCAGGCCGCAGCTGCAGGCTGACGGCGGCGATGTAGAGCTTAAGGATATCAAGGACAAGACCGTCTACGTGGCTCTTAAGGGCCACTGCCAGGGCTGTCCTGCCTCCAAGGCAACAGTCAAGGGCTTTATCGAGCAGATTATGCGCATGCAGGTAGAACCCGACATCACAGTGGAAGAGGCATAGGCCATGAAAACCGTTTACTTTGACAACAACGCCACCACCATGGTGGCTCCCGAAGTAACTGAGGCCATGCAGCCCTTCTTCACCACCTACTGGGCCAACCCCTCAAGCATGCATACCTTTGGCGGCCAGGTTGCCAAATACGTGAAGACGGCCCGCGAGCAGGTAGCTGCCATGCTGCACTGCAAGCCCAGTGAAATCATCTTCACCTCCTGCGGCACAGAAAGCGACAACAGCGCCATCTGGTCTGCCCTGGAGACCCAGCAGGACAAGCGCCACATTGTGACCACCTGCGTTGAGCATCCTGCCATCCTGCAGACCGTGGCCATGTGGGAACGCAAGGGCTACAGGGTGACCCGCCTTGGTGTTGACGGCAAGGGACGCCTTGACCTTGACGAATACAAGGCAGCCCTGACTCCGGACACTGCCATTGTCTCAGTCATGTTCGCCAACAATGAAGTAGGCAACATCTACCCCATCCAGCAGCTGGCAGAGCTGGCCAAGGAAAAGGGCATCCTCTTCCACACCGACGCCGTGCAGGCCGCAGGCAAGGTTGAAATCAACCTGGAAAAGATGCCCGTGGACATGCTCTCCATCTCAGGCCACAAGCTCCATGCGCCCAAGGGCATAGGCATCTTGTACGTCCGCAAGGGCGTCCGTTTCCGTCCCTTCATGCGCGGCGGCCATCAGGAAGCAGGCAGGCGTGCCGGCACGGAGAACGTGCCCTATATCGTCGGCCTTGGCGTTGCCTGCGATCTGGCAACCAAGAATCTCTCTGATGAAATCACCAGGGTCTCTGCCCTGCGCGACCGCCTGGAAAAGGGCATCACGTCCTCTGTTCCCGACACCCTCGTCAACGGCGACACGGAAAACAGGCTGCCCGGCACAACCAATATTGCCTTCCGCAATATCGAAGGCGAGGCCGTGCTGCTCATGCTCAATGAGTACGGCATCTGCGCAAGCTCCGGTTCTGCCTGCACCTCCGGCTCCCTTGAGCCTTCCCATGTGCTCCATGCCATGAACGTCCCCTTCAAGTATGCCCACAGCTCCACCAGGTTCTCCCTGTGCCGCTACAATACGCAGGAAGAAGTGGACTTTGTGATTGAGAAGGTGCCGCCGCTCATCAAGCAGCTCCGCGAGCTGTCCCCCTTCAAGGACTAAGCAGAGCGCTTTTAAAAGACAGTATACAAAAAGCCCCGGATTTCCGGGGCTTTTTTTTTCTTGCGGCTGGCGTGCCTGCTGTAAAAAAAGATCGGAACTATGGACTAAGTCATGGCTAGCAGGTACAACCATGTCAAAGATGACAAAAGGACCAGTACGCTCTTTTACGTGAGGCAGCACATGCGTAACTTTGACGATGTTGTTATCGGCGCAGGGCCTGGCGGCATAGCCTGTGCCAAGATATTGGGACGGGCAGGCAGATCCGTTGCCATGGTGGAAGACCGCGAGGTAGGCGGCACCTGCTTAAACCGCGGCTGTGTTCCTACCAAGCTGCTCTTAGGGGCAGTAGCCCCTCTGGGCATAATCGACAATCTTGCCAGGGGCCGCATTATTGAAGGCAGGGAAAAGGTCAACTTTCCTGCCCTGCGCGAACGCATACGCTCCTTTGTCGAAGCCTCGCGCAAGGTTGTCACCTCCGAGCTCACAGGCATGGGCGTACAGATTCTCAAAGGCCATGCCCGCTGCCTTTCCCCGTCATCGCTGGAAATCGAAGATACAGACGGAAAAAAGCAGACGTATACGACGAAAAATATCGTTTTTGCCTGTGGCTCAAGGACCTCTACCTACCCCGATCTTACGCCTGATGGCGAAACTATCCTCGGCAGCACCTCCATACTTGAGCAAAGAGCCATACCGGAAAGCCTGATCATCTGCGGCGGCGGAACCATAGGCATTGAGCTGGCCGACTTCTTTTTGCATATGGGCTGTGCTGTCACCATTGCCGAGGCTGCCCCGCAGCTCTGCCCCACTGAAGACAGCGATATAGGCATGCACATGCGCTTGCATCTTGAGCGCCGCGGCGCATTGTGCCTGACAGGCGTCAGGGCCGTCTCCATGCTTTGTGACAGCGATGGCAATGCCAGGCTTACGCTTGCCAACGGAGCAACCTATACTGCCCGTAAAGGGCTTATAGCCTCAGGGCGCATGCCCAATACCCAGGACCTTGATGCCGAGGCTGCGGGTGTTGCCCGCAACCGCCGCGGCTTTATAACCACCGACTTCTTCCTCAAGTCCTCCCCGTCATCCTGGGCTATTGGCGACGTAAACGGCAAGATACTGCTGGCTCACGCTGCGGCACACCAGGGACAGTATGTGGCACACAGCATCCTTGGCGAAGTGCAGACGCCCTATATTCCCGGCCCCTGCCCTTCCTGTTTTCACGGCAGCCTGGAAATCATGCGTGTGGGCGTCACCGAAAGGGAGGCCATGGCCACGGGCGGCGATGTCTATGTCTCAAAAGTGCACTTTGGCTCCAATGTCATGGCACAGGCCTGCGGCAACCCCTATGGCTTTGTCAAGGTTGTCTGGCGCAATGACAGCATCGTCGGCATTGCAGCCATAGGCGCCAATGTCTCGCAGCTGACCCTGTCGGCCCAGCTTCTTCTTATAGGGCAGTACAGCGGTGCCAGGCTTGATTCCTTCATGGTGGCCCACCCCACCCTGGACGAGACCCTTGTGGCAGCCATACGGGCACAACGCAAGCCGTCAAACAGCTAGGCAGTACAGACAGGATATCGTCCTGTCAGACGAAGGCTTAGAAAAAAAGCAAAACATGCGTGGGACCATGGACGCAGCCATCTTCCCACGCATGTATATTTTGAGAGACCAGTATTTCCGGCCATATGGCCATGTATGGCTAGCTGGCCCTGTCGAAATTGTACCTGAGCACGCGAATCTTCACATCTCTGTACTTGTACCAGCCCTTGCCAGGATTAACCTTGCGCTGAAAACGGGTGGTGAGCTTTTTTGAATCCCCGGGGCCAAGCGGAGGATTAAAGGTATAGTTTACATCAATCTTGCGCTTGTACTTTTCGCGGTCATTGCCGAGATCACCGATAATCTCGGCGTCCACGGACTTAAGCCTCCTGATGTACTCATGCGAGGAGGTGTTTTTGACCGTCATCGAAAAAATGATAGTCTGCTTGGAGTCGCTTACGCCTGCGGCCTCAGAGTGAGTCACCATGATGCTCAAAGGACCGGCACCGGCATCGCTGTTCATTGTCAGGACGACAAAGACAGCGACAAACAGGCAAATAGAAATTTTTTTCAAGAGATGCTTGCACATAGTCTTCTCCCTGGTGTGGTTCATGACATTTTTTCAGGCATAACGCATGACCCCATACTGCGTCCGGCCCTTATCCGACTCAAAAAGATATTGCATATCTCTCCTCACCCGGACGGCCTGCTGCTAATAACAGCCTTTAGTCAGATATTAGTACAAAACACCATATTCAATCTATACCCAATTATTGGGTATAGCGCATAGAAAAAAGCAAAGACAAAAGGTCGTCCCCGTTGTCTTTGCTTTTCTCGTTTCAGCTGTACTTTGGGCTAACAGGAAGATTGAGCCGGATAAAGCATGCCTTTTGCGGCAAGTTCCCTGGCAAGCCAGCTTACGGGCAGCCCCACCACTGTGCTCCAGGATCCGTCTATCCTGTCAATGAGGAAAGCGCCCTTTCCCTGTATGGCATAGGCTCCTGCCTTGTCCATGCTTTCCCCTGTCGCCACATAGGCCCGCAGGGTTTCCCTGTCCCAGTCAGGCATATGGACATGGCAGACTGAACAGGTGCTGGCAACAGTCTTGTCAGGAAAGGAGATGCTTGTAGCAGTCATCACCTGGTGCACATGCCCTGACAAGGACATGAGCATGCTCAGTGCCTCATTCTCGTCACAGGGCTTGCCCATGATTTTATCATCAAGAGCAACAACAGTGTCTGCCGCAATGACAAGCTCACACGGCCCCTGCTGCCCGTGCGCAAGCTTGTACTCTGCACAGCGGCTCACAAAGGCAGCTGCAGACTCCCCTGCCACAGGATCAGGCTCACCTGCCACCGGGCGGCAGGTGAAGGGAATGCCCCATGACTCAAGGAATTCCTTCCTTCTGGGCGAACCTGAGGCCAGGACCAGGCTTATCCCGTGCTTAAGCGTAAAAAGAGGGCTAGCCACGTTCCAGTCCCTGCACCAGATCCCTGGCATCGTATTCCATAAGCACCTTGTCGTTCAGGCTGCGTACAGAAAAGAGCCCGTCTTCATAGACGGCGTATGAGCGTTCATAGCCGTGCTTTGGCAGGCTGATGGAACCCGGATTCCAGAAGATATAGCTGTCAATTTCCTCGGCTCTTGGCACATGGGTGTGCCCGCGCAGGAAAACTGTTTTTCTGGCAAAGCCTGCCGGCATGGGCGGAACCTCAGGCAGATGATTGCCGTGGCTTGCAAAAATCTCCAGCTTGCCATCAACCAACCACAGCGACTCAGGCATGGAGAAAGGCAGGACAAAGAGATCCACTTCTGCATCGCAGTTGCCGCGCACTGCAGACAAGGGGCAGAGTTCCATCAGTTCCCTGAACATGTCGGGCATGCCCTTGGGGCCGTAGTTGCCGGGCAGGGGATTGCGGGGACCATGGTACAAAATATCGCCCAGGAGCACTGTCCTGTCAGGCTTCATAAGACGGGCTTTATCAAGAAGAAAGGACAGTGATTCCACAGAGCCATGTATGTCCGAAGCAATAAGCAGCCGCATTACTTGTCTCCCTTGTTCCGGATGCCGGCCTGCCACTGGCTGTCGGAAATGGCCTCTTCCATCAGCATCACCGGGATGCCTTCCCGTACAGGATAGACGCAGCCGCAAGAGGCGCAGTGCAGGCCCTCGGCAGCAGCTGCATCGGGCACGGGATCAACCTTGGATCTGCATTTTGGGCAGACAAGCAGTGCAAACAGTTCCTTTGTATCCATAATAAGTTCGGGCCTGCCATTTGCAGGCCCTTCCTCCTTGTTCAGATAAATAGTGTTCTGCAAAAGTCCTTACGGGCGCACAATGAGTTCATAGCCGTCATGCAGGTAGATTTTGGCAACGCGCCTTATATCCTCAGGCTTGAGGAGCTTTGCCTTGTCCAGAAGCACGCGGCCATAGTCACGGGGCAGTCCCAGCAGGACCTCGGATGCGGCAATGGCGCTTCTTGCACCAAGGCTCTGGCGGGCACGCACATACTGCCCCTCAAGCGTCCTCCAGCCTGCCTCCAGAAGGTCCGGGGACAGGTCCTTGTCGCATACCATTTTGATGATGCCGGCAAAGCCTGACTTCACTTCGTCAATCTTGCCGGGCTCGGTGCCGGCGTAGAAAAGCATCAGGCCTGTCGTCGGGAAAAAGGTGCACTGGCTTGTAACCGTATAGCCTAAGCTGTCCTTGTCACGCATCTGGGAAAAAAGCAGGCCGCTCTGTCCTGAGAGGATGGCATCAAGCATCATCAGGGCCGGGGCATCCGGATGCGTCTGGGGAACAGTGGCAAAAACTTCAGCAACGTGTGCCTTGTTCTTGTCAGGCATGGACACAGTCAGGCTCTTTTGCTTGCCCCATGCCGGTGCCTCAGGGGAGATGCCTTCTGATGCAGGCTTGGCAAAGCCCTTTGCAAAGGCCAGGATGGCATCCCTGTCATAGGCTCCTGTCACGGACAGAACCCAGGGCATGGAGGACTGCTGCTTCCAGAAAGCGGCCACATCATCCCTGGTGAAGGAAGCAAGGGATTCCTTGCTGCCCAAAGAATCAAGGCCGTAGGGATGGCTGCCGAAAAGCATGGGCCAGAGGCTGGCAGAAAGCCTGCCCATGGGTTCTTCATCGCGCATCGTCCTGGCCGCATTCATGTCCTTGACTTCCCTGGCCAGTTCCTGCTTGTCAAAGCGGGGGGCAGTCATCATGGTCCTAAGCAGGCCAAGCATGTCGTCCGTATACCGGGACGGGGCAGTGGCCGCAATGCTGAAGGAGCTTCTGCTGGCAGTAGCGCCAAGGCTTATGGCTTTTTCAGCAAGGGCCTTTTCAAAGGCCTGCTTGTCCATGTCGCCGGCACCATCGCCAAGCAGTGCGGCAGAAAGCTGCGGCAGGCCTGCCTTCTTGGCATCTATAAGGGCATTGCCGCCCTTGGCTGTCAGCGTCAGGGAAACATAGGGTGTTGCATTGTCAGGCTGCAGGACAACGCGCAGGCCGTTTTCAAGGGTCAGCATCTCATAGTCCTGCACGCTGGCCTTGTCATTGTCCTTTGTCTTTGCAGGGACAGGCCACTCCTTGTCCAGAATGGCAGCCAGATCCGGAATCTCAGCTTTCTGGGGCACCAGGGCGCGCACCCTGACTGCTGCAGGGCTGGCGTACTGAGCATAGGTCCTGCCTATGCTTTCAAGGTCAATATCCTCTATAAAGGCGCGCATGTTGGCCTCGCCCTGGCGTCCGCCAAGATCAAGCTGCATCATGCCGCGCCATGAAGTCAGTCCGGAGAGTGTTTCCCCTGTCCTGTCATAGCCGTCCAGCGTATTCAGCCTGGCCCTGTCCAGATCGGCCTGGTTAAAGCTTTTCATGGAGAGATCGCGCAAATCCCTGACAAGGGACGTAAAGACTTCCTCTGTCTTGTCGGCATCCATGACTACGGATACCTCAAACAGGCCAACCTTTAAAAAGCCTGCATTGCCGACACTGATGCTGTCCACAAGGTGCTTGTCATGACGGTACTTGCGCTCAAAAAGGGCTGTGGCATCGCCTGACAGCATCATGCTCAGCATGTCAAGGTGCAGGGCATTGTAGTCCTTTATGCCAGGAACAGGAAAGGCCAGCTGCAGATAGACCTTGTTCCAGGCGCCCCTGGTCACGCCTGTCCTTTTTTCAGACTCGATGGATGAGAGGTCAACGGGCTCTTCTGCCTGAAAGTCGTCCTTGTTTGTAAGGGAACCGAAGCTTTCCTCGACAAAGGCCTGCACGGCCTTGACGTCCATGTCGCCAGCCACCAGGAGCATCATGTTCTGCGGCTGGTACCAGCGGTCAATATAGGCTCTCAGGGACTCAGGGGTCACAGCCTTCACTGTTTCCCTTGTGCCGATGATGGGATGTTCATAGGGCGTGCCCTTCAGGGATGCCTTCTGTATCTCCTGGAAGAGCCGCTGTCCGGGCTCGTCTTCCCTGCCTTCCATCTCGGAAATGATAACCGGCTTTTCGCGTTCGAGCTCGCCTGCATCCAGTAGGGGATTAAAGGCCATATCGCGCACGATATCTATGCCGGTCTTCCATTCCTTTGACGGCATGTCAGTGAGATAGCAGGTCTTGTCAAAGCTCGTGTAGGCATTGAGATAGCCGCCAAGAGCCTCAACATCCTTGGCAATCTGTCCTGTGGGCCGCGTTTTTGTGCCCTTGAACACCATGTGTTCCAGCACATGGCTGATGCCGAACTGCTCAGGAGTCTCATGGGCAGATCCTGTGCGGACATACAGCCTGGTGCAGACCATGGGGAAGCGCTTGTCCTGGATAAGATAGACTGTCAGGCCGTTGGCCAGCCTGAAAACAGTCTCATTGGGTGCTGTGACACTGAAGCTGCCAAATGCCTGCTTTGCCTGTTCCTTTTTTTGGACCTGCTGTTTGTCCTGGGCTTTTTCATCGCCGGCATAAGCCTGGCTGGCAAAGGCAAAATAAAGGCATGGCAGAAGCAGCAGTACAAAAAGACGTAAGAAGATATTGCGCTGTACTGTACTTGTTATCACGTTTTGTCCTCTCAAAAAAAACGGAACAGATCCCTAAAGCATGATGCTGTTCCGTTATGACATATGCTTATGCGCTGCATAGTACACGCTGCACACTATACGCTGCATATGATGCGTTGCTATTTGGCAGCGGACCGCTTCTTCCTTTTGAAGGGATCCATGGTCTGCTGTACCTCCTCCCAGCTCATGTCCTCGGGAGCCAGCAGCTTGAAGGAAGGCTTGTCCGATTTGTCCACAACAGGGGGTTCCCCTGTCTCAGGCAGTTTCTTGGTCCTGATAAAGTTGTCCACCAGGCCAAAGACAATGTCATTGCCGCAAAAATGCCCCTGGGCAATGGCGCTCTTGTACTTGTCCAGATTTGCTTCAAAGCGCCCCAGAAGATCGGGGGAGAGCTTTTCCATATCAGCCTGCATGCCATAGCCCAGCTTTTCCAGGTACCAGGCATTGTAGCGCTGCTCTACCATGCCCTTGAGCGGTATGGTCAGCACCGGCTTGCCAAGATACAGAGACTCGGTCATGAGCGTGTGGCTGCCGCCCTGGATAACATAGGCACAGCCTGCCAGAAGGCGCAAAAAGCCATCCTCGCTCTTCTTCATATAGACGACATTGCCGTCCTGCCCTTCTTCCTGCCTGTAGCCAAACACATAGCATGTCCTCTTGGTGGCCTTTTTCAGGAAGGAAATAAGCTCGGGGCTGGTGGAATTGCTCTGGTACACCACCACGTGCCCTTCATCGGAAGGCGTTGCGGCAAGGACCTGGTCCCGCAAGATGGGCGGAACAACGCGGGCCTTGTATTTTTTCAATGCCGGAGGCTGGTAGAAGGAAACAATAATGTTGGCCTCTGTAGGCCTGAAAAGGTACTTGGGCGTCAGCCCCTGCAGAAAGGTGTCCCACCACATGTTGCCAGGCAGGTTCTTGTGCTTGCAGCAGGTGATGACATGCTGGTGGCCAAGGCTTAAGCAGGGCAGATCGCAGCGCTCGGCGGCCCTGGGCACAAAATATTCCAGATCCGTCATGCACACGTCAGGACCGAAGGCATGTATGAGGTCGCAAAGCTCCCGTATATACTGCTCCCTCTTCCATAAAAGAGGCAGGGCACGGCTTATTGTCGCCGTAAAATCAACCTTGTAGTTTTTGAAGACAGTGCCCAGATTGGGAATCTGATGCACAGGAAATTCAGGAGACAGGACAGAAACAGCGTCATCTGCGCAGACAAAAAGAAACTGGTGCTGCTTAAGCCTGCGGGCAATGGTCAGGCCGCGCATGGCGTGCCCATGTCCTGTACCGTGAATGCCATATAAAATACGCGCCATGTAGACTCCTCTCCAGACTTGCCTGACGACTGCTTGTGTTTCCTGTATGCTGCTGTACGAAGCAGCTCTTTTACGAAGCAGCTCCGGTGTTGTCCGCATTCTCGTCATCCCTGACGACTTCCAGAACGGCAGGAAGCTTGCGGATGCTCTCTATCAGCTCATAGAGCTCAGTGGTGTTCTTCACCTCGACCACCAGATGCATGGTCGAGCGGCCGTCCACCAGGGGCTTGACCGACAAGGTGTTGATATTGATTTTGGCGTCAGCCATAACCTGGGCCACTGCAGCCATCGTGCCGCTGACATTGCGGCAGATGACAAAGATGCCGGCATTGTAGGGCTTTTCCTCTTCCTGCTCAGTTCCTTCCCAGTGAACGGAAATAAGGCGCTCAGGCTCCATGTTGGGCACATTGGGACAGTCTGCCCTGTGCACGGTAATGCCGGCGCCGCGGCTGATATAGCCGACAATGGGGTCGCCAGGCACAGGGTTGCAGCACTGGGCAAAGCGCATCAGCACGCCGTCCACGCCGGAAATGGACACACCGCCGGCAGGAAGCTTGGTCTTGGGCTGCTCCTGCACAGCCTCCTGGCCTTCTGCTTCCTTTCCAGGCTCCTTTGCACCCTCTGGATGCAGCACGGCATAGAGCCTGTTCAGCACCTTGCGCGGAGTAACGTGGGCATAGCCTAGGCCTGCGTACAGTTCGTCCACGCTGTCAAAATTCATATCCTGGGCCACAATGGCCAGCTGCCCTTCCTTGGCGGCCTTGGCTGTATTGAGACTTACCTTGCGCCCTTCCTTTTCCAGCATTTCGCGTCCCAGCTGTACTGCACGCTGGCGCTCCTCTGTCCTTAAGTAATGCTGGATGCGGTTGCGTGCCTTGGCTGTTTTTACAAACTTGAGCCAGTCGCGGTTGGGATTACGGGCAGGATCGGTAATAATTTCTACGGTGTCGCCGTTCTTGAGCACGCGCCCCAAGGGCACAAGCCTGCCGTTGACCTTGGCACCGGCGCAGTGCTGCCCCACCTTGGTATGCACATGGAAGGCAAAGTCCAGGGGCGTTGCCCCTTCAGGCAGTTCCTTGACATCGCCTGCGGGGGTGTAGACGTAGACCTCGTCCTGGAAGAGGTCCATCTTGAGGGCATGCATGAACTCCTTGGAGTCAGCCTCTTCCCTCTGGCGCTCAAAAATCTCGTTGAGCCAGGAAAACTGGGCCAGGTCCTTGCTGTTGATGCGGCCATGCTCCTTGTAGAGCCAGTGTGCGGCTATGCCGTGCTCGGCCTGCCGGTGCATTTCCTCGGTGCGGATCTGCACTTCGATGCGTTCGCCGTCAGGGCCTATAACGGTGGTGTGCAGGCTCTGGTAGCCGTTGGCCTTGGGCATGGAAATATAGTCCTTGAACCTGCCATGCACGGGCTTCCACTGCTGGTGCACAAGGCCTAAGGCAGTGTAGCAGTCCTTAAGCTCCTTCACTATGACGCGGAAGGCCATGATGTCGTGCATTTCGTCCAGGGTCAGGGACTCTGCCTGCATCTTTTTGTAAATGCTGTACTTGTGCTTGATGCGCCCGTAGACCTCGCCCTCTATGCCGGCACCGGCAAGGAAGTCCTTGAGCATGGCCACGACCTTCTCGATGATGCGCTTTTCCACCACCTGATGGGCATCAAGCCAGTGGTCAATCAGGTTGTAGACATCGGGACGCAGATACTTGAAGCTCATGTCCTCAAGACGGCGCATAAGGACGTAGAGGCCAAGGCGGTTGGCCAGGGGCGCATAGATGTCCATGGTTTCCTGGGCTATGCGCTTCTGCTTGTAGGCCTTCTGGAAGTCCAGGGTGGACATGTTGTGCAGGCGGTCGGCCAGCTTCACCATGATGACGCGCATGTCATGGCTCATGGCCAGGATCATCTTGCGGATGTTCTCGGCCTGGGCCTCTTCCTTGTTGTCAAAGGGGATGCGGCTGATCTTGGTCACGCCGTCCACGATATCGGCACACTCGTCGCCAAAGTTTTCGGCAATGTCGTCGATGGTGACCGAGGTGTCCTCAACTGTGTCATGCAGCAGGCCGGCTGCAATGGTGGGCTCGTCAAAGCCCATGCCGGCAAGGGTATCGGCGACAGCCAGAGGATGGGAAAGATATGGCTCGCCGGACAGACGCACCTGCCCGGCATGGGCTGTGGCCGCAAAGACATAGGCCTTCTGGATCAGTTCCAGATTGGCGTTCTTGTTGGTGGCTACAACCTTGTCGAGAATTTCCTGTATACGAATCATATGATTATCCCCCGCACAACGAGGTAGTATTATCTGACGTATCCTGAACCAGCCAGCCCTTAGGCTGGGCAAAAGTCCGGCATATGCGCAAAAACACGCATGCCTTATGCAGCACAAGGCATGTATTCTGTCTTCCTGAATACTGACGCCTCTATTGTGCACTTTTCTACATGCAATCTCAACAGCCGCATTCCAGGCAGATCCTGTGCAGCAAAGGAGGGACCGGGCAGGCCGGCACCTGCAAAGGCTTTCCGCAGGAAAAGCCGTTACAAGCCCCTCACCCTGTTATTACGGGAAATTGCTATTTGTTGCAAATTTCCGTAATAAGACAGCAGGCAGCATATATAAGGAGGCAGTGGCGCTTCAAAGATGCGCTTTCTGCCTGTACTCCGGAAAAATGCAGCAATGTACATTTTCCCGGAGCAAGGAGTGCGTGACATGGAAGAAATCAGGCGGGATCTCTACCTCAAAAGGCTCACAGACCGCAGGGAGAACGGCCTGATTAAGGTCATTACCGGCATCAGGCGCTGTGGCAAGTCATACCTTCTTTTCAGGCTGTACTGGCGCTACCTGACTGAATCGGGCGTTGATCCGTCCAGAATCATTGCTGTTGCGCTGGATGACGATGACTTTGAGGAACTGCGTGACCGCAAGAAGCTCAACGCCTACATCAGGGAACGCCTGACA
>JAUMVQ010000223.1 GCA_030530085.1 Desulfovibrionaceae bacterium
TGGAACTTGTGCTGTCAGGCCTTGAAAACAGCGTCGGCATCTACAGGGAATTTTCAAGGGAAGAGAAAAATCTGGCTGAAAGCCAGCTTGAAAAAGTGGGGCTCAAGGGTTTTGAAGACCGTTCCATACGCCAGATATCAACAGGACAGCTGCGCCGCGCTTTCCTTGCCAGGGCCCTTATGGGCTGCCCGCTTGTGCTGCTGCTTGACGAGGCCTGCACGGGGCTGGATGAAAGGGCCAGATACAAATACCTTGATGTTCTCGACACTCTTGCCGATGAAGGACTGTCCTACGTCTTTGTTTCGCACTACGAAGAAGACACGCCCCAGACTATAAACCGCCAGGCATACATGCGGCACGGGTGCCTTGAAGAGTGCTGATGCCTCAGGAAAGCCAGCTGCCTTCTTCTGCAAATTTCACCTGCCCTGTCACCAAGGCTTCCATGGCATTTTCTTTGGGGACAATGCGGATAGAAAGGGTGCAGCCGCCAGGCTGCAGGACTGAGGACTGCTCCTGCTGGTCCTTCATGTATTTATAGCAGGCAAGAGCCATGCTGCCTGATCCGCAGCTTGTTTCTTCATAAAGTGTTTCCACGGCACGCACTCTTACTACCGGCCAGATACGAAGAAGCGATGCATCATTTTGCCTGTATGCGGGACTGTGTTCTTCCTGCCACCATATAACACCGGCCGCATCTTCTTCCAAAAGGCTGTATTTTTTCAGCAAAGCCATGGCTGCCTCCTTCTTGTCCTGAGGCAGAGGCGAGGAACAGCGGCATAAAAGGTGGCTGATTCCAGGCAGGCGCACAAGTGCGCATGTATCAGATATGTTTTCAATAATATCGGATGGCATTGTCAGCCGGGCTGTAACCTTCCAAAGAGGATCCATGCCGTCTACTTTCAGCTGTATCTTTTCAGACCAGCCTGAGACACCTACTTCATACTCCCTTGCTGTTTCAGTCTTCTTGCAGGCCAGCCTGTCCAGATGCGCCCCGAATGCGAGGGTTGCATTGACACAAAATTCTCCGCCTGCCATGCGCAGATACCGCCTGCCATTGTCTGCAAAGCCTGCCTGCTCCGCATCCAGCTGGCCAGGAGCCAGGGCTCGGGCAATCTCTTCTGCTGTCGGCTTTTCAGAGGCTGGCACGTCATCCGGAAAAAAAAGCGTAGTGTTCCCGTTTGGATCCCATTTCTCATACCGGTACGCAGTCATATCTTCCCCCGCAATGCATAAGACTCTGCACAACGCTCTGGCAGGAAGCAAAAAATCCGGTCAAAACCGGCAATTAGTTTTATCAGCAGCCCGGAGCTGTTGTCCCTTCTGCCACAGCCTTTTGACACCGACCGAAAATGGCTGATTGCTTGCGATTTTTCAAGAAAAAAGATATTTTTTAAAAAACCGCGTGCAGGCAAAGGGTCTCTTGCGGATTCTTTGCCCCCATCGGCAAAAGATTTATTGCTTATCATCCTGAAAATACAGGGGTGCGCGGTTATTACAGGGAGTATTTCCCGCGCATTACCATTTTTTTTGGAGGCATTCCTAAAATGAAAAGACTGCGTTTCCTGCTCTTGGCTGCCGTACTGGTACTGAGCTACACGGTTGCCGCCATTGCCGCTCCTGTTGAGTGCACCAAGAAGATCGAAAGCTTCGACTTTGTCGTGGACTATTCCGGTTCCATGATGATGTCCAACAAGAAGCTGAAAAAGACCAAGATCGCTGTTGCCAAGGACGTGATGCAGCGCATCAACGCCGCCATCCCCAACCAGACCTTCATGGGCGGCCTGCACACCATCTCCCCCAACGGCACCATTCTTGCCCAGGGCCCCTGGAATCGTGGCACCATGGCCAGCGCCATCAGCAAGCTGAAGGACAGCTTCAATGTGTTCGGCCGTATGACCTACATGGGCGACAGCCTTTCCACCTACGAGTCCTTCCTGAGCAGCATGCAGCGTGACGCTGCCCTCATCCTGTTCACCGACGGCGACAACAACCGCGGTGTTGACTTCGTTGAGACCGTCCGCCAGATCTACTCTTCTCAGCGCAACCTGACCATCCACGTCGTCTCCTTCGCCGACACACCTGAGGGCAAAGCCAACATCCAGGCCATTGCCGGTCTGAATCCCGATGCCGTGGTCGTCAATGCTGAAGACCTGGCCACCAGCGACGCTGCTGTTGAAAGCTTTGTCCTCGCCGTCTTCTGCGGCAAGGCCGAAACCGTTCTCGTCCTCCGTGGCGTCAACTTCGCTTTCGACTCCTCCGAGCTCGATGCCAAGGCCAAGGCTATTCTTGACGAAGCTGCCGAAGTTATCAAGCAGCATCCCGACAAGACCATCGTCCTCGCCGGCTGGACCGACTCCAAGGGTACCGATGCCTACAATGCCAAGCTGTCCCAGCGCCGCGCCAGCAGCGTGAAGGCCTACCTCGGCACCCAGGGCATCCCCGCCAGCCGCATGATGGCTATTGGTAACGGCAAGTCCTTCAAGTACGACAACAGCACTGAAGAAGGCCGTTACATGAACCGCCGCACCGAAGTGAACTTCAAGTAAGCTCATTTTCTAAAAAGTATTACAGCCCCGGCAAAAAGGTTTATAGCCTTGATGCCGGGGTTTCTTTCCTTAACTTTTTGTTTTTGTCTTCCCCATACGCCTTAAGTATAGCCTGGGAAAACGAAACAACTGCGCACTTTGTTGAGAAATCATTATGAAAACAACATCAAAAATCGCCCTGCTTTGCAGTGCTCTTCTCCTTCTCAACGGCTGTGCCCTTTTCGGCGATTCCGAAACGACTTCTGACGCTGCTGTTGCCGCAGATACTTCCTCTGCAAGCAAGGCCGAACAAGAGGCCCCCAAGAGCACCACTAAGAGCAAAAAGGGAGCTACAGGTGATGCTGCCGTCCAGGCAGACCTTGACGTAGCCGCTCATGAACTGGTGGGCCGCGCCAGCCGCACAGTTGTACCCTCAAAGGCAAAGCCCTCCGTGGCAAAATCCGGCAAGCACGTTGTTGTCAACTATGTTGACATTGACACCAACAGCACCCATGCGACCCTGCGCAAGGGCAGCTCCGCAGCCACGCCTTACACGGCCATTGTCTCCTATTCCGAACGCCACATGCGCTGCACAGGCGCTACAAAGGCCGAGGCCCTTTCAGACAAGGCACAGTGCCAGACCGTCAAGACCCGCCATATGCAGGAATTTATCCGCTACGATGGCAAGAAGTGGGTTTTCTAGGCAAAGTCTCTCTTTTACGCTGCCGGTGCAGGC
>JAUMVQ010000224.1:0-2895 GCA_030530085.1 Desulfovibrionaceae bacterium
TTTGTAAAAATATGTATTGTGCCAATATCCAGCTTGTTCCTTAGTTCTTCCCATAGCAGGGCAAGGTTTTTAAGGTTATCACTCTCCATTTCTTTTAAGTCAGATGGAAGATCTTCTATTGGTTTCCATTTATAGCCCGTCTGAGACATAATCAGATCCTTTCAGTTTTTTGTAATTGCAACGTATCCGCTCAGAGGCTGGGACTGGCCCCGTCTTTTTTAGCCCCTCCTGAGAGGGTCTATGTATCAGAATCCGCCCTGGTGGAAGCCTTTTGCCATGAGGTACGCAAGCCCGCCAAATCCTGTCAGCATAGCGCTTCCCAGAGCAACAGCGATGCCGATTTGCCATTTGAGCAGGCTTGCTTTGGACTATTTGATTTCACGACGGATTCCTTCGGCCCCGGCTGTCAGGTCCTGCTTTGTAGCAAGTTCCTGCCCGGCCTTTGAGTCGCGGGCTTCTATCCTTTCCTTCTCATACATGGGCATAGTATTCATTTTTGTCTCAAGCTCAGATCATGCGACCTATACCATGGCCATAAACAAGAAGGCTGCCTGCATGGCCGAAACTACTGCCACAAAAAGCTGCCGTGCCCATGGCTCCTTTCCGGATTTTGCCCCGGCCATGTTTTCTCCAACAAAGGCAATGCGTATGCCGCCATTTTTGCAGGCAAGCTCGCACTCGCGGCATAATGTGCACGACAATCCTGCCTGTCCTTTTTGCAATTGTTCAGGATTGAGTGCTCCGTAGCGGCAGGAGGGAAGGCATGCCCTGCACTGTATGCAGTTCTTTGTTGTCTTCATGCGCCAGAGGGATAACCTGCCTGCAAGGCAGGCCGCAAGCCCCAAGGGACAGATCATGGTGCAATAGACGGGAATGCCCTTTTTGCGGCTCAAAAAAAGGCTCACAGGGACCATCAGAAATCCAAGCAGGATGCCTCCAAGGCAGGCATACAGGATGGGTACTCCTGACATTCTCAAAAGCAGGGCAGATACTGTTATGACCACAAGGGAAAGCAAACGCCACCGTAAGGGGTGAGGATGGGGGCAGGGCTTTTTCTTCTGTCGTGAGGCCAGATAGTCCCAGGACCCGAAATAGCACAAATGGCTGCACCAGGCAGGTCCTGCCAGAAGGACGGAGAAGAGGAAAAGGCAGGGCATGAAGGAAATTTTCTGATTGTAGACAGCTCCTGCCAGAATGACGCCAGGGACAGGGATATGCAGGGAGCCAGTAGTTGCAAAGAAGCCAAGGCCTGCCAGCATAAGGGCAAACTGCAAAAAGAAGACAACAGAAAACAAGAGCCAGATACGTCTGCGTGTCCTTGATGCTGTCTCTCTGTTCAGCAGTTGCCCTGCCACAAAGGCCGCCACCAGGGCAGCAATAAGTACCTGCAGGCTTCCTGCACCATAAAAAAGCCTGTCTGCCAGCAGCATGGGCGGGTTCATCCTGAGGGCAGGCTGCATGAGCAGGATGACACCCAGGAAACTGCCGGCCTTGGCAAAGGCATGCTCCTTATTTTTGTAAAACCAGGCCTTGCCAATGGGCGAGAAGCATAGCGCCAGGGCCAGCATGTTTACAAGGAGGACAGTGCTTAGGATGGCAAGAAGCCTGTAAAAGGGAAGCTGCTGCATGATGCGCAGCTGAACCATGAGAGGCGCTGCATCAAGCCACTGCCAGGCAAAAAAACCGGTGATGCCGATTGCAGCATAGCGCATCCAGCTTTCACGCAAAAAGCAGGCCAGGCTCCACAGTATGCAGGTAGCAGCCCCTGCAAAATTGCCGGCCCTCATGAGATGGGCAGCAAAAAGAAGGCAGGCCAGGAAGAGGGCAGCCGGCATAAGGGCCGCCCAAGCCACCTTTTTTCTGCTTTTCTCCTCAGCTTCAGCAGTCATTTCCCATAGCCTCCGTCACTGTATCGTTTTTGCCGCTGCCCTGTGCTGGCCATTCATCCGGTGCGGTTTTTGCCTCGCATTTCCTGCGCTCTGCGGGTTGTACAGACGGTACGCTGCCCATGGCAAAGAACTGGTCAGCAAGGAATGATTTGATTTTCAAGGAACGTCTCCTGTCACCGGAATTTTGTGCGCTGTCAGTACCTCTGTGAAAAAATGCCGGCACGGTTTTTGTCTTTTGGACTGACATGATGTAGACTATACAGAATTTGTCTTAAGGAGGAAACCATGAAGTACGCTATACGCCCCATGAAGCCAGAGGAATACGATCTTTTGCAGGACTTCTTGTACGAGGCCCTGTATGTGCCTGAAGGCCATGTGCCTCATCCCCGCTCCATCTTGTCCACGCCTGAGCTCAGGCTCTACTACGATAACTTTGGCAGCGACAAGGACGATCTGGCCCTTGTAGCCTGCTCTGAGGACGGAAAGGTTGCCGGCTGTGTCTGGACAAGAATTATGAATGACTACAGCCACCTTGACGATGAAACACCGTCCCTTGTGGTTTCCCTCTATGACGGCTGCCGCGGGCAGGGCCTGGGAACTGCCATGATACAGGCCATGTTCGATGCGGTGCGGAAGAACGGCCGCAAGGCAGTCTCCTTGTCCGTGCAGGTATCGCATCCTGCCCAGCATCTCTACCGCCGTCTTGGCTTTGTCGAGGTAGGCAGGGCCATGGGCGAGACAGAGGAAGAAATTGTCATGCGCTATGATCTGGCCAAAGACCGGTAAACCAGGTCCGTTAAAAAGCAGCCATTTTCAGGACAGCAGAATCCGCAGGACGTCTTCAGCAGTTCTCTGAAGATATTCTGCGGATTGTTTTTTCAAACAAGCAAGCCCCCTGCACTGTCTTTGGGCTTGACTGTACAGGGGGCGGGGAGGGAGCTTATCTGAAAGATTTAAAGGGAGTTAGTCTGCCATTTCCTGGAAGATCTTGTCCTGCAGGGCGTCT
>JAUMVQ010000224.1:2905-3207 GCA_030530085.1 Desulfovibrionaceae bacterium
TCTGGGCCTTAAGCTGCAGGTAGTCTTCTGCGCACTTGCTGATGGTATTGATATCGCAGGAGCTGTTGTGCCTCAGGGCCTTGAGTTCAGCCTTCTTGACGAAAATCTTCTGGCTCAGGCTTTCCATTTCAGGGGCATACTTGTCCTGGATGGCCTGGCACTTGGCTCTGTATTCATCGCTGTCCTGGCAGCCGCCGTAAGGCATGTCATGACGGGGACCCATGTGGCCGCCCATGTGGCCCATGCCGCCCATGCCGGGGCCGCAGGGGCCCATGCCCATACCATTACCCATGCCGGGGCCG
>JAUMVQ010000225.1 GCA_030530085.1 Desulfovibrionaceae bacterium
GTACATCCTGCCAGGTGTACAGCCCTTTTTGTTTTTGGGCATGTATAATGGCAGTCCCTGCGTGCCGGCCTTTGTCGTGTTCCGTCCATTCTATGCTACGGGGGTGTATGCGGATGCCGCATCCTGCAGCCTTGAGGACAGCCTCTGTCCTGCACCACCTCTTAAGAATCCTGGTGGTATTGTCTTCTTTTTCGTCCACGCCTTCTGTCCATGCCTGGTCAGCAGCAAGAAAGGATGCAGGCGGCAACTGACTGGTTCGCTTTTCTTCCCAGTCTGCTCCTATGCAGAGTTCCTCTGCCTGTTCGTCTTTTGTTTTCTCCCTTGTCCCCAGAAGGCAGAGAGCCCTGTCCGTGTACGAGAAGGAGACAGCTATGTCTGGAAGCGTCAGGTAGGGCCTGCCATGCTTCGTTTTGAGGATGTGCACTGGCCTCTGGGTGAGGCCAAGTTCCTGCAGGCCGTACAGAAGCAGCCTGCGTGCCTGTAGACGCAGGCTGAGGGCCTCCATGCTTGTGTATCTGGACAGATATTCTGCATCCTCTGCTCCGTACAGAGCTGAGGCCTGCTGCAGGGATATTTCCCCTGACAGCACAGGTGGTTTTGCAGCGACAAGCAAAAGTAGTTTTATTGTATGGTTGCTCATGAGTTTGTGCCAGAAGTACATGCTGCATGGCGGACAACAAATGGAGATCCGTATGGCCGTATGAGGAGGATGTATGAGGAGTCAGTCCTTCTTTTGTACTGCTTTGGCCATGTTGTAAATATGATTTCAGAGCAGCATCCGCAAGGCGCAAAAAAAAGCGCAGTGCAGCCTTTTGGGACTGTCTGCGCTTTGTCATGCTCTTGTTTTATTGGCTTTGCAGGTAGCAGGCCTTTTTACGCTTATTGCTGGGCATCAAGCCATGCATTGGCTTCCTGAAGGTTCAGTGTCTTCTCATAGAGGGCACGTCCGCTTATGGCTCCTTCCAGCTTGCCATTGACAGAGAGGGGATACAGTCTTTGCAGGTCTGTAAGGTTGGTGACACCTCCTGCTGCCAGGACCGGTACAGGCGATATGCGGCATATGGTTTCCATCTCGGCAAGATTGACGCCTTTTTGCATGCCGTCACGCTCTATATCCGTATACACGATAAAGGCAGTACCCTTTTCGACAAGGCCAGGGATGGCATCCACGGCACGTACACCGGAATCCTCAGTCCAGCCCCTGGTTTTGAGAATGCCTTTTTCGGCATCCAGGGAGACACCAATTTTGCCAGGAAAGGCTTCGCAGAGCGAAGCCAGAAGATCCGGCTCCTCAATGGCTGCCGTGCCGATGATGAGCCTGGTCACGCCGGCATCAAGATAGGCTCTGGCTGCCTCCATAGTCCTGATGCCTCCGCCAAGTTCTACCGGAATCTGCAATTTGGCACAGATCTTTTCCACAAGCTTTGCATTTCTGGGAACGCCGTCAAAGGCACCGTCCAGGTCAATAACATGCAGATAACGGGCGCCTTCTTTTTCCCAGGCCAGGGCTGAGGCAACAGGATCAGGGGAAAAGACTGTGGTTTCATCGGCCTTGCCCTGCCTTAAGCGGACACAGGCACCGTCTTTGATATCGACTGCAGGAAGTACAATCATGCTGTATACCTTTAATAAAAAAGGCTGCCGCCCCTTTGGGAGTGGCAGCCTGATGTTGGTCTGTATTTGTTACTTTGCGTAGGAGCTTGCCAGCCCCATTTTCTTCAGCATGGCATCCATGCCTTCACCGGCAAGTTCCCGTGCGCTTACCCACGCACCCTTGCGTTTTACAAACTCGCCCATGCTGAGCAGGTTGCTGGTCAGGCCGACCTGGCGTTCCTCAAAGGCAGCATGGTTGTAGATTGTGCCAGTATCCGTGCGGATGAGGTAGAATTCAATGTGGACCTCGGCCGGCTCGGTGACGCCTGCCTTGGAACCTTCCCTGTCATGCCAGTTGATAACCATGGGCACCAGGATGAAGTCTTTGCCGGTCTTCTTCCCCAGGCTGACCCAGCCAGGCAAAGCCTCAGGCTGGGAGGCTGTGTGGAAGGACGTGCCTTGTGCAGACAGGGGCGGCTGTGTCTTGTGAAATGAGATAACCCTGTCCTTTTTCTGCGAAAGCAGTTTTTGTTCCAGATCGGCATCAAGCAGGATCAGCTGGTCTGCCGGTATTATGCCCTGGTCTGCCGGCAACTGTCCTGTGATCAGGCTGCCTGTGTCAGTGGGCTGGCTGAATGGCATGACTGCTATGGAGTAGCGGTGGCTGAAGACGACAGGTATGTCAGCCGTTGATCTCGGTTGCTTGCTGCAGCCTCCTGCAAAAAGCAGAAGGACAAGGGCCAGCAGTATGCTAAGACGAAAATGTGTCATAAGAAATTTCCTTTTCTCCGCTGAGGACGCATAAAATTTGATGCGTCTTTACCGGAACAGGAGAAAGGCAGAGGCAGAAGCCCCGGATGCTGGCTTATTCCTGCCCCTGGAAGTCAATCTGAATCTGCTCGGCTGTGTCATCCGTGCGTTTTGCTATGGTGCCGATTTCCCAGGCTTTGTAGTTAAAGGACTGGATGCGGTTAATTGTATCGCTGACCTGATCCCTGGGGACAACCAGGATATAGCCTATGCCTGAGTTGAAGATCTGGCACATTTCAGGCCATGTCAGGCCGCCGGTGTTTTTCAGCCATGTGAAGACGGGCGGAATGCTCCATGAGCCGAAAGTGATGTGTGCTTCGACCTGTTTGGGCAGGATGCGGGGAATGTTGTCGTAGAAGCCGCCGCCTGTGATATGGGCCATGCCCTTGATATGGGTATCTCTCAGAAGCGATTTGATAACATCTACATAGATGGCTGTTGGGGCAATCAGCACGTCGGCTACAGTGCGCTCTTCATCGCCCGGGAAGAGATCGTCTGCCTTGAGGCCTGATTTTTCCAGCAGCTTGCGCACCAGGGAGAAGCCGTTGGAATGGATGCCTGTGGAACTTATGCCGATAATGGCGTCATTGATGCTGATGTCGGAGCCGTCAATGATTTTTTCACTGTCCACTATGCCGACAGCAAAGCCGCCGAGATCGTATTCTCCGTCTGCGTACATGTCAGGCATTTCGGCAGTTTCTCCGCCAAGCAGAGTACATGCAGCCTGCCTGCAGCCTTCGGCAACGCCGGAGATAACGGTTTTGGCCACGTCAACATCCAGCTTG
>JAUMVQ010000015.1 GCA_030530085.1 Desulfovibrionaceae bacterium
GGATCCCATGGCGGACAGCGTCCTGGCGGCGGAGGCAGGCCGGGAGGTTCAGGGAACAAGGGCAAACGTCCTGAATCCCGCGGAAATGGCGGCAAAAAGAGGCCTGAACGCGAAAAATAATATCCTCATCAGGCGCACATATGTGCTGCCTGAGCAGACAGACAGCTGATATATTGAAATATGGGCAAGGAGCCGGAGCATTGCTCTCCGTCATCCTTGCCCTTTTCTTTTTGCCCGCATTATTGAAGCGCATCAGGCAAAATCATTATACCCTGCCAGGAAATGGCTGCCTGGCCATGAAAGATGCGCTTTTTGCTAAATTTTTTTGCCTGTGTTCCGAAAAGACACTATGAATGGGGACTTTTCCTGCCTCGCTTTTGCCGTCCCATTCCGGCAGGCAGCATCAGGTACTGTCCATGATAACCAATGCCGCTTTTTCTGAACTCAGACATCTTCTCGACAGCAACAGGCCGGAAGAAGCCAAGGAAGCTTTGCGCAGCCTGCAGGCAGGCTATTTCTCGCTTCTTGATGAAATAGACCATCTGCATCTGCGCATCACCAGCTTTGAGGATCTTCTCTGCCTCTCCAAGGTACAGCGCGGGGATGATGGTCTGATATGGCTTTTCATGCCTGACAGCATGGAAAAAGCGGGTCCGTTTTGTCCGCTCTGCCATGATACGGACAAAAGCCTCATCCACCTTGAAAAAAATGGTGACGACTGGCTTTGTCCGTCGTGCCATGCGCAGTACCAGGGTGAAGGAAACAGCCGGAAAAAAGCCGCCCTTCTCCCATTTGACAAAGCGACCCGTATAACAGCTCCTTAAGATGCCTTTGCCCGAAGGATATCGTACCAAGAGAGGCTGCCCTTATTCAAAGGCAGCCTCTCTTTTTTGTGTGCTTTTCTAGTGCTCAGCGTGAGGACACGCTTTTATTTATGCACAAGGTAATGCCGGATGTACGATTTAAAGCTGTGGCGGTGCCGCACCACAAGAAACACTGAGCTGATGGAGACGGCACAGGCTGCAATCATGTCGCCGCTGACTGTTTCACCGCCGATGAAGCAGCCCAGAACAATGCCGATTACAGGGCAGACGTACTCATAGGAAACTGCCAGGGAAACATTTACGTTCACCAGAAGCCAGATATAGCATGCATAGGCCAGGAACGAGCCGCCAATAACCATCCAGCTGAAGGCCAGTATGGTGTCAGGACGCAGGTTCTGCGGCTGAATGGTGGAAAATTCGCCAAAGAGAGAGGCAACGACAAGGCTTTCCAGGCCGCCCAGAAGCAGCAGAAGTCCAGTGCTCTCCATCGTGGGCATATCCTTTGCGATATTGGCTTTCTTCATGATGAGGGAGCCAGCAACCCAGCCGGCAATGGCGCCCAGAAGGATGAGCACGCCAAGGAGAGTACCTGTGCCGGCACTCTGCTCTGACCAGGACAGGTAGGCAATAGCACAAGCACCACTGCACATGCCGATGCACTGCGTGCGCGTAGGAGCCTGATCACCGGCAAAAAGCCAGGCTGCCACCAGCATGAAGATAGGCGTAGACCCCATAATTACGGCAGCCACGCCAGAAGCCACCTGCGTCTGGCCAAGCGTTAAAAAGCCGCTGCTCATCAGGACAAGCATGCTGCCTAAAAGGGCATGGTTTTTGATATCCTTCAGGGAAGGCTTCTTCCACGTTTTCTTGCGCAGGTAGCAGACAACAAGCGTCAGCAGGCCGGCAAGGCCGTTGCGCAGGCCGCAGACCAGAAAGGGACCGGCAATTTCAAGGCTCAGCTTGTTGCCGATATACACACTGCCCCAGGACGCATACACCAGGAAGAGCATGATGATGACAAGGTGTAGCGGGGGACGAACACCAAATTGCTGTTTCATACAACACCAAATGCATACAAAGTGCACTTAAAACAGGGGGAAGCCGGTTTTGACGGCCCAAAAAAAAAGCATGGCGGTAAAGCATAAGCTGTTTCACCGCCATACTGCAAAAACGTGTCTTTGTCTTCTAGGCTCCGGCAGCCTGGCTTGCCGGAACTGCTGAAGCGGTTGTTTCAATTACCGGCTCTTCCAGGGGATCTTCCTTCTTTTTCTTCTTCTTGTCCTGCCTGGCCTTCATGCCTTCCTCATAAAGAGTCTTGCTCTCTTCATAGATGTTTGCGCGCTCTTCCATGGGAGCCTGGGCTATGGCACGCAGGCTGCAGGCAATCTGCTTGTGCTCGTCTTCAGCCTTGCGCATTTTCCAGCCGGTGCGCAGGGACTTGGCGCTGATGCGGACGCGCTCCCAGACAAGCAGCACAAAACACAAGAGCAGGCCGGCAAAAAAGGAAGCCGCAACCACAAGATAAAACGGAATAGTCACGCTCGGGGCTTCAGGCAGAAAAAGTACATTGAACTGCAATGTTACGTCTTCTGCAAGTGATGCCTGGTTCTGGCAGAGGAACAGCATCGCCACAAAGAACACGACGATCAAAACCAGTGCTTTGATATATTGCATAAGTCATCCCTCCTGCTCCGGAATGCTGTCACACGCATGAAAAACAGTGCGTACCAGTAGCTCCGGACAGTGCTAACCTCTTTTATAGTCTGCATAAGAGACAAGGCCTTGAAGCAGGCTTATCAGATTGTGACACGGAAGGCAGGGCCTTGTGCACAGTACAGCCTGAAATTGCTTTCAATCAGTCTGTAAGGTTTACCTTGTAACACAGGCTCTATAAATATTCCATATTTACACCGGGCCTAAATTCGATATTCCGCTCCAGGAGGGGACTGCCGCAAGCAGGCTGGCATAAAAAAAGGACCTGCATCTTTCTAGCTGCAGGCCCTTTTTTGTTGATTTATGAGGGAGAACTACTGTTCTTTCTTTTGAGGAGCCTTGCGGGCAGTTTTCTTTGCCTTTGCAGGCTTTTCACCATACTCAAGCTGCGGTTCCTCGCCATTGTTCACCACGCCTTCGGTGATGACGCAGCCGGTCACGCCCGGAAGCGACGGCAGGCGGAACATGATGTCGAGCATGGTGTGCTCAATAACATTGCGCAGGCCCCTGGCGCCGGTCTTGCGCTCGCAGGCCTTGTGGGCAATGGTCTTCAGGGCCTCGGGCGTGAACTCAAGCCTGATATTCTCAAGCTCAAACAGCTTCTGGTACTGCTTGACCAGCGCATTCTTGGGCTCGACCAGGATGCGGACAAGCTGTTCCTCGTCCAGGTCATCGACATGGGTGACCACGGGGATACGCCCGACAAATTCAGGAATAAGGCCGAACTTGACCAGGTCCTGGGGAGTCACCTTCTCCAGCAGGGTTGCCATGGACATGTCCTTTTCAGAGCGGGGCTTGCCGCCAAAGCCCATGGAGGATCCGGCCACACGGCTTTCCACAATCTTGTCAAGCCCGATAAAGGCACCGCCGACAATGAAGAGAATATTGGTGGTATCCACATGCAGAAATTCCTGCTGCGGATGCTTGCGCCCGCCCTTGGGCGGCACATTGGCAACAGTGCCCTCAACAATCTTCAGCAGGGCCTGCTGTACGCCCTCGCCTGACACATCCCTGGTAATAGATGTGTTTTCACTCTTGCGGCCAATCTTGTCGATTTCATCTATGTAGATAATGCCCTTGCTGGCTGCCTCAAGATCGTAATTGGCATTCTGCAAAAGCTGCACCAGCACATTCTCGACATCGTCGCCCACATAGCCGGCCTCAGTCAGGGTGGTGGCATCGGCTATGGCAAAGGGCACGTCAAGAATGCGGGCCAGGGTCTTGGCCAGCAACGTCTTGCCGCTTCCGGAGGGGCCTACCAGCAGGATGTTGCTTTTCTCAAGCTCCACATCGTTGCCGTCATGCTCAGCCTCGGCATAGCGGATGCGCTTGTAATGGTTGTAGACGGCAACAGAGAGGATGATCTTGGCCTCGTCCTGGGCAATGACGTACTGGTCCAGGCGCTCCTTGATTTCCTGCGGGGTAAGCAGCTCTGTTTCCGGCTTCTTTTTCTTCGGGGCAGCAGCTGCCTGGTCCGGCCTGACGGGCGGGTTGCCTGCGGCAGGATCGTCCATCATGCCCCTGGATATAATGGAATAGCAGGTACGGACACAGCGGTCGCAGATGCACATGCTTGCATCGCCGACCATGCGGTCAACCTCATACTGGGAACGGCCGCAGAAGGCGCAGTGCAGAACCTGGTTGTTATTGTTTGAGGAATTATTAGCCATCAATGTTCCCCATCTCGCGGCGTGAGGTCAGCACCCTGTCCACAAGGCCGAAGCGAACTGCCTCTTCAGGTGTCATAAAGTTGTCTCTCTCTGTGGCATTTTTGACCACGTCAAGGGGCTGGCCTGTCTTTTCAGTAAGGATGTCATTCAGCATGGTCTTGATGCGCATCATTTCTGCCGCATGAATTTCCACGTCAGTCGCCTGGCCGCGGTAGCCGCCCAGGGGCTGATGGATCATGACAGTGCTGTGGGGCAGGCAGAAACGCTTGCCCTTTTCTCCTGCAGCCAGGAGGACGGCCCCCATGGAAGCAGCCATGCCCATGCACAAGGTAGCAACGGGGCAGTTTATGTACTGCATAGTATCGTAGATGGCGAGCCCTGCCGAGACAGAGCCGCCAGGAGAATTGATGTACAGGAATATATCCTTCTCAGCATCCTGGCTCTCAAGGAAAAGAAGCTGGGCGCAGATAAGGGAAGCCACAGTATCGTCAACCTCGGTTCCAAGGAGTACAATGCGGTCTTTGAGCAGGCGTGAAAAAATATCGTATGAACGTTCCGTGCGTCCTGTGTTCTCAACAACAATGGGTATAGAATAGGGCATAGTGTTTCCTTTGTGCGCGGACCGCACTCAAGCTCCGGTGTTTCCTAATTCTGATGGCAAAAAAGGAGCAGAAGAGCATTTGCCCCTCCGCCCCTCAGATATATCATTATGTCAGACTTTTCCCCTGCCTGCCATACACGGTCCTGTGCGGACGCTCAAAAAGGAATGGCACGCAGAATATTGCTGTCTGCTAAGCCTCAGGTGCTTTCTCCGCAGATTCTTCTGCAGCAGCTTCCTGGGTTGCGGGCACTGTTGTCACCTTGGCCTTGGCATAGATGGCAGAAGCAGCCATATCAATGAGCATATTGTCACGAATGGTGTACAGATAGCCGTTCTCACGGTAGTAGTTGTAGAGCTCGGTGGGATTGTAGTGCATCCTGGCAGCTGTTCTTTCTACCTGGAGACGCACCTGCTCGTCTGTAACACTGAGGCCCTCGTTCTGGGCAATAGTCAGAAGAAGCACATACAGCTTGGCATTTCTCCTGGCCTGTTCCAGATGCTTTTCCTTAGCTTCCTTGATCTGCTCGTCGCTCAGGGCCTTGCCTACGCGTTCAGCCTGAGCAAGTTCTGTCTGCACCATGGCATTGAGCTCATTCTCAACTATGCTCGGGGGAAGCTCAAACTCCACCAGCCCAAGAACCTTCTCAAGCAGCTTGGACTTGGCTTCATCCTTGTAGAGGTTGGTCATCTGGGCCTTGAGGAGCTCAGCAGACTTGGCACGCAGCTCATCAGCGCCGGAAAGATTAACCTTCTTGGCAAACTCATCAACTGTGGGAAGCTTCTTTTCCTTGATGGCATGAAGCGTGATCACAAGCTTGCAGGTCTTGCCCTGCAGTTCAGGCATCATGAAATCAGGGGCAAAGGTCATCATCTTTTCGCCGGTCTGGCCGACCTTAAGGGTTTTCACCAGCTCGTCGATCTCGGCAGCGGCAACCTGGCCGACGGCAAGATCCTGGCCATGCATGGAATGCAGGACAGTCTCGCCCTCGTAAATGTCAAGGTCAATGTTGCAAAGCTGGCCTTCAACGGCAGGACCTTCTCCCTCAATGGGAACATACTTGGCTTCAGTATTGAGCAGGCGCTCAACATAGGCATTGATGCTCTCTTCGGTGGGCTCGGCGGCTTCCTTCTGCTCGATTTCAAGACCATCGTAGGCAGGAAGCTCAAAGGTGGGCATATGCTCAAAGCTCACCGTATAGTTGCATTCCTGATCGCGCACCAGCTGGATGGGGGTAGGATCCACAGTCAGCATGGAAACAGGACGCACCTTAAGCTCACCAAGAATTTCATTGAGGTGAACATTGGTGAGATCCTGGGCGGCGTCAGCGTAAATCTGTCCCTTGAAACGTTTTTCAATAATGGTAAGAGGCACGTGGCCCTTACGGAAACCGGCAAGAGACAGACCCTGCTGCTGCAACATGAGGGCAGACTGAATGGATGCATTGACCTCTTCGGCGCTTACTGTGACGTGAATCTTCTTACTGCAGGGAGTAAGCTCTTCCGTTGTGTATTTCACGGGATTCTCCTTATAATCATATTGGTGCGAAAGGGGGGATTTGAACCCCCACGCACAAAGGCGCTGGATCCTAAGTCCAGTGCGTCTGCCAGTTCCGCCACTTTCGCAAGACATGTATCTATATACCGTTTCAGCCAATACGGCAAGACACATTTCCCTGATCACCTGACAGGCTTTAGCCTGCCAACATAGTGTAATCAGACATAAAAAAACGGGAAGGACTATATAATCCCTCCCGTTGTATGCTTTTCAACGCCTGATGCCTTAACAAGGCAGCCAAGACTGTACGACTAAAGGCAACTAGGCTTCAGTTGCAGCAGGCTTGCTTTCTGCAGCGGCTTTGGCGTCTTTGTTTACGAATTCAATAATGGCCATGGGAGCGTTATCACCCTTGCGGGGCATCGCCAGCTTCAGAATGCGGGTGTAGCCGCCAGGCACACCTGCGAAGCGGGGACCGATGACATCGAACAAACGCTTCACCAGCTTGAGATCATTGAGGTCACGGTACGCCTGACGACGGGCAGCAATGGTGTTGGCCTTAGCCAGGGTCACCATAGGTTCCACAACGCGGCGCAACTCCTTGGCCTTGAGTTCTGTAGTCGTGATTCTGCCGTGAGTGATAAGAGCTTTCGCAAGATTTCTCAACAGCGCCTTACGGTGCGAAGGAGTCCGCGAAAGTTTGCGGCCGGAATTGCTATGCCTCATTTTGCTGTTCCTTCTGTTTCTTCCATTCCTGGTATTTTTTATCGAAATTATCGACTTTCATTCCGAAATCAAGGCCGAGGGCAAGAAGGTGTTCCTTAATTTCATCAAGAGACTTGCGGCCGAAGTTCTTTGTCTTCAGCATCTCGTTCTCGGAGCGCTGCACCAGTTCGCCGACAATGGAAATGTTGGCGGAACGCAGGCAGTTGGCAGCACGAACAGAGAGCTCAAGTTCGTCGATGGATATGAACAGATTGGGGTTCACATCCATGACTCCGGTCGTTCCCATTCCGTAATCTGTCCCTACTTTCTCATCAAAGTTGATGAACACGCTTATCTGTTCCTTGATAATCTTGGCAGCATAAGCGATGGCATCTTCGGGTTTTACAGAACCGTCAGTCCAAACTTCAAGTATAAGCTTGTCGTAGTTGGTCATCTGGCCGACACGGGCAGCCTGGACTTCATAACTCACACGGCGGATGGGAGAGAAGCTTGCATCAAGAGGAATGACGCCAATGACGTCGTCCTCATGCCTGGCAGGGACATAGCCCTTGCCGGTGCGAACTTCCAGCTCCATGTCGAGTTCGACATCTTCGGTAAGAGTGCAGATATGCTGCTCAGGATTAAGCACGACAACGTGCTGGTTCTCCTGAATCATACCCGCCTGCACAGCCCCCTTCTTGTTGACGTGCAGTTCCAGCTTCTGCGGTTCTTCCGTATCAATGGCCATGCGCACTTGCTTAAGGTTGAGGATGATATCAGTTACATCCTCAAGCACACCGTGAACGGTGGTGAACTCATGCTGCACATTATTGATCTTTACGGAAGTAAAAGCCGCACCCTGAAGAGAGGACAGCAGTACACGCCGCAGGGCGTTACCAATGGTTGTCCCGAATCCGCGTTCCAGAGGCTCGCAGATAAAACGACCATGCATGCCATCCGACTCTTTCTCATCACGCTCCAGCCTGGTCGGCTTTACCAGCTCGGTCCAGTTAAGCGAATTGATGAGGCGATCGCCCTGTTTGTGTAATGACATTAAGTAGTTATCTCCATTCAATTGCAAGACTACTTGCTGTAGAGTTCAACGATAAGCTGTTCGTTGACTTCAGTGCGAATTTCATCACGCTGAGGCATTGCTTTCACAACGCCCTTAAAAGCAGCATAGTCGGCTTCAAGCCAGTTGGGCGTACCACGACGGCCAATGGTCTCGGCAGCTTCAGTGAAGATCTTGATGTTGCGGCGTTTTTCGGGAATCTCGATGGTATCGCCAACCTTGCAGAGCAGGGAGGGGATATTGACCTTGTGGCCGTTCAGGGTGAACAGGCCGTGACGGACAAGCTGGCGGGCCTGGTTGCGGGAATTGGCAAAGCCAAGACGGTACACAACGTTATCCAGGCGGCTTTCCAGCATAACCAGCAGGTTAGTACCGGTTACGCCCTTCTGCTTGTCGGCCTTCACAAAGTAGGTATGGAACTGACGCTCCAGAAGGCCGTAGGTACGACGTGTCTTCTGCTTCTCACGAAGCTGCAGAGCGTATTCGCTCACCTTCTTGCGAGCGCGGCCATGCTGGCCGGGAGCGCTCGGGGGACGGTGGGGACGATCCATGGCGCACTTGACGGAGAAGCAGCGATCGCCTTTAAGGAAAAGCTTCGCTCCTTCACGGCGGCAGATGCGGCACTTGGCTTCAGTATATCTTGCCATGAATTTTCTATCCTTCTAGAAAGCTACACGCGACGACGCTTGGGAGGGCGGCAACCATTATGCGGGATGGGGGTAATGTCGCGGATGAAGGCGATGCGCATGCCGGCATTGGCAACAGCGCGCATGGCCTGCTCACGTCCGGAGCCCGGTCCCTTAACATAAATACCAACAGTACGCATGCCGTTGTCCTGAGCCTTGCGGGCAGCTGCCTCGGCAGCAACCTGGGCAGCAAAAGGAGTAGACTTGCGGGATCCCTTGAATCCGGACTGGCCGGCGGAAGCCCAGCTCACGGCATTGCCGCGGGTGTCGGTGAAGGTGATAATTGTATTGTTGAAGGTCGCATCAATGTGGACGATACCCACAGAGATATTCTTGCGTTCCTTCTTACGATTGACCTTGGATGCTCTGGCCATCTTTTCTCCAGTAGAAATCTAAAAATCGGGGTCCAGGGCTGCCATGCAGGTGTCGTATCCTGAGTTAAGCCGCGATTGGATACAGGACCAGCGGCGCACCACCCCGTGTTACTTTTTCTTACCGACTATAGCGCGACGGGGTCCCTTGCGGGTACGTGCGTTAGTATGGGTACGCTGTCCGTGCACAGGCAGGCCGCGACGATGACGAAGACCGCGGTAGCATCCGATGTCCATAAGACGCTTGATGCTGCTGCTCACTTCACGGCGCAGATCGCCTTCAACCTTGTGGTTGGATTCGAGTTCCTTACGGATCTCGTTGACTTCATCGGCGGACAAATCGTCGATGTTGCGTTCCCAGTTGATGCCCACGGTATCACAGATGCTCAGGGCAGTTGTACGGCCAATTCCATAAATATACGTCAGAGCGATGTCCACGCGCTTGTTGCGGGGAAGCTCGACGCCAGCAATTCTTGCCACTGTTGTTCTCCTGCTATCCCTGACGCTGCTTGTGCCTGGGGTTCTCGCAAATCACGCGCAGAACGCCCTTACGTCTGATGACCTTGCACTTAGGGCATATCTTCTTGACGGAAGGTCTAACTTTCATTGTTGTATTTGCTCCCTATTGAACAAAAATAGAGTAAACACTTGCCTTTTTTGTGCCTTTGAGAACGAAGATGGAGAGAATTCTTCATTCCAGGCAATGGTACGGGCCGGAAAAAAGAAAGATGGCCTGTACCCTTAAGGGAAACATATGGACTGCACGGTCAAGAGGAAACGACTGCTAACTGTCACTGACCAGTCCAAATGTTTGAACAAATTTTGCTACCCTTTTTTTCTGCTCCTGTCAAATAACAGGTTGCAGATATTTGTCATATCTGAATTCTGTTCTGCGGATACTGGGCTTTGTAGCGGACAAGGCCTCTGTCGCTTTCTGACAAAATCATGGGACCGTGCGGGGTAACTGCTATGCTGTGCTCAAAATGGGCAGCCAGCTTGCCGTCCCTTGTTACTGTGGTCCATTTGTCAGGCAGAATAGAAACATCATATGTTCCTTCGGTTACCATGGGCTCAATGGCTATGCACATGCCGTGCTGCAATATGACACCGCGTGTCCCGGGGTCAAAGTTGGGAACCTCGGGCTTTTCGTGCATATTGGCCCCGACGCCGTGGCCGACAAAGCGGCGCACCACGCCAAAGCCCCTCTGCTCAACAAAGGTCTGCACGGCTATGCCTATGCTGTGAACGTCATGCCCCTGCTGGGCTTCATTGATGCCCACATAGAGCGAGGCCTCGGTCACAGCGAGCAGGCTGTCAGCCTCTTCGCTGATCTGGCCCACCGGGAAGGTCCTGGCGGAATCGCCGACCATGCCGCCGTACTCAACGCCGAAGTCAACACTGACTATGTCGCCTTCCTTCAGGATAAGAGTCTCGGAGGGAAAGCCGTGCACAACGACTTCGTTGACAGAGCAGCAGATGGCAAAGGGAAAGCCTGCATAGCCGAGAAAGGCAGGACGGACATGGTATTCCTCGCATTTCCGCCTGGCTATGTTCTCAAGCTCCATGGTAGCAATACCAGGACGTACTGCATCGCCGATATCATCAAGGATGTTGGCTGTGATCCGGTTAGCCTCACGAAGATTTGCTATTTCCCGTTCATTTTTGATGAATACGCCCTGGTATTTTTTCATTTTAGTTGCCTTTTACTTTGCAAGACGGCCCGTTTTGCGAGCCTTTTCCATTAAATGAGAATACTGGCTGGATATCAGATGCGACTCAACCTGATTCATAAAGTCCATTGCCACGCCGACCAAGATGAGCAGGCTGGTGCCGCCAAAGTAGAAGGGGACGTTGAACTGGGAAATCAGGAGCATGGGAAGAAGTGACACGCCAGCAATGTACACGCCGCCTGAAAGGGTAAGACGGGTCAGGACGGTATCAATGTACATCTGCGTCTTTTCGCCGGGACGGATGCCCGGGATAAAGCCGCCGTTCTTCTTCAGGTTTTCGCTCATATCCTTGGGATCAAAGATAATGGCTGTGTAGAAATAGCAGAAGAAGAAAATGAGGGCCACGTAGAGCACATTGTAGACAAGGCTCATGGGGGCAAACATGTCAGTCACCCTCTTCACCATTTCATTCTGCGTGAACTGCCCAATGGTAGCGGGGAAGATCAGCAGGGAGGAGGCAAAGATGGGCGGGATGACACCGGCAGTGTTCAGGCGCAGCGGCAAATGCGTATTCTGTCCGCCGAACACGCGGCGTCCAACCTGGCGCTTGGCGTAGGAAATGGGAATACGCCTCTGGGCGCGCTCGACAAAGACGATGAACACCACGACCACGGCCATAAGCAGTACTACGCAGATGGCCAGGAAGACGGAGATGTCACCGGTCCTGATGAGCTCGGCCGACTGGATAATACCGCGCGGGATGCCCACGACGATACCGCAGAAGATGATAAGAGAGATGCCGTTGCCAATGCCCTTGTCAGTAATCTGCTCGCCAAGCCACATGATAAGCACGGAGCCCGCACAGAATGTGAGCATGGTGGTGATCAGGAACTGGGTGCCGGGATGCATCACAACAGGCAGTCCCGAGGGACTGTTCATCTGCTGCAGGCCAAAGCCGATGCCAAAGCCCTGAACAAGGGTGATAACTACGGTGAGGTAGCGGGTATACTGGGTGATCTTGCGACGCCCCGCCTGCCCTTCTTCCTTGTACATGCGCTTGATGTCAGGAGAGACCACCTGCAAAAGCTGCATGATAATCGAAGCGGAGATGTAGGGCATTACGCCCAGGGCAAAGATGGAGACGTTGGAAAGACCGCCACCAGAAAAAATATCAAACAGGGCGAAGATGGTTCCGCTCATCTGCTGGAAAAAGGAAGAAATGGCCTGGGCATCCACGCCCGGAATCGGAACATGGACACCTACGCGGTAGCAGCAGAGAAGGAAAAACGTCCAGCCCAGCCTTTTGACCAGACTTACATTCCCTGGATTGAGATTCTGAGGTTGTGCCATGAAAAAAACCTTCTTCGTGGTCAATCGAAACAGACTGCAACGTACCTAATGAAACGCCTTTGCCCGGAATATTCTCCGGACAAAGGCGCATAACAGAGAAATAAGGTATGTGCTCCGGCTTGCGGAGAGCGCCTTCAGGTACGTTTACTCGATTTCTCCGAGTTCGAGAGAGAGGGCCTTTCCGCCGGCTTTGGCAATCTTTTCTGCCGCAGAAGCAGAGAAGCACATGGCTTCAATGGTAACGGCCTTGGTGACCTCGCCGTCGCCAAGCACCTTGCAGGGCAGGGTCGGCTTGCAAAGGCCGTTGGAGTAGATCATCTCCAGGGTAATGGTATCGGCATCGGGGAAGCGGGCAATGAGATCGCCCACGTGCACTACGCCGTATGTAACCTTGAAGGGATAGTTCTTGAAGCCGTGTTTGGGCAGACGACGCTGTAAGGGCATCTGGCCGCCTTCAAAGCCGGGACGGACACCGCCGCCGGCACGGGCATTCTGACCCTTGTGGCCTTTGCCAGATGTGCAACCCAGCCCGGAGCCGGCACCACGTCCTACACGACGGCGTGTCTTACGCTCTTCCGGGAAGGGATAAAGGTTATGCAACTGCATTGAAGACTCCTAAATACTGACCGCCAGCTTACTTGCTGACAATGGTCACAAGGTGCGGAATTTTGTTGATAATGCCACGAACCGCAGGCGTATCGGAAATTGTCCTGGCAACCTCACGGCGCTTCAGGCCCAAGGCATCAAGGCACTTCCTCTGCGCAGGCGTCTTGCCGGCGCGGGAGCGGACGAGCATGATGGTGATTGTATCTGCCATAACTACTTCCTCGGAGCTTCCAGCTGCTTGCCACGAAGGTCGGAAACTTCCTCGGCGCTACGCAGGGACATAAGGCCCTGCAGGGTAGCACGAAGAACATTGTGGGGGTTGTTGGTGCCAATGGCCTTGGAGAGGACGTCACGGACGCCTACAGCTTCCATAATGGCACGAACGGCGCCGCCGGCGATGATGCCGGTACCTTCGGAGGCAGGCTTGAGCAGGACGCGGCCTGCACCGAAGCGGCCAAGAACTTCATAAGGAAGTGTGCCGTCCACCAGGGGAATGTGCACACGGTTCTTGCGGGCGCATTCGGTGGCTTTGCGCAGGGCTTCGGGCACTTCCTGTGCCTTGCCAAGGCCAAAGCCGACATTGCCCTTGCCGTCACCGACAACCACGAGGGCGGAGAAGCTGAAGCGGCGGCCGCCCTTGACGACCTTGGCCACACGATTCAGCGCAACGACCTTTTCAATTTCTCCCAGTTCATTCACGGGAGCTTCTACTTTCTCTCGCATATTAGAACTCCAGTCCGCCTTCGCGAGCACCATCGGCTACTGCCTTGATGCGTCCGTGATACAGGTATCCATTGCGGTCAAAAACGACACGGGTAACGTCTTTTTCCTTAGCCAGACGTGCAATCTCACGTCCTACCTGGGCAGCACCTTCCTTGTTGCCATGGAGCCCTTCCTGAGAGCGGGACATGGACAGAGTGGAAATGCTGGCTATGGTAGTGCCTGTTTCGTCATTGACGACCTGGGCATAAATATGCTCATTGCTGCGGAACACAACCAGACGGGGACGGTCCGCAGTTCCATTAACCTTGCGGCGAATACGAACCTTGCGGCTGAGTCGTGACTCATTTTTGCTGATAGCCATAATACCAACCCCTACTTCTTGCCGCCGGACTTACCGACCTTGCGGCGGATAATCTCGGTTGTGTACTTGATACCCTTGCCCTTGTAAGGCTCAGGCTTGCGGATGCGGCGGATCTGGGCGGCAAATTCGCCAACCTGGACCTTGTCTGCACCGCTCAGTTTAAGAATATTGCCTTCGACGGATGCAGTGATGCCGTCGGGCACATCGACCAGCACGGGATGGGAGAAGCCAACCTGCAGTTCGATGATGGGGCCCTTGACTGCGACGCGGTAGCCCACGCCGACAACTTCGAGGTCCTTGGAGAAGCCTTCGGTAACACCCAGGATGCAGTTGTGCAGCAGGGTGCGGCGCAGGCCGTGCTGGGCATTGGACTGACGGGTCGTATCCTTGCGGGTAAGCACGATATGACCGTCTTTCTGTTCATAGTTGATCAGGGAGCACACAGGTGTTTTCACTGTGCCCTTGGGTCCCTTCACTTCAATGGTGTCTGCTCCGATTGTGACAGTAACGTTGGCAGGCACGGCAACGGGCTGATTACCAATACGAGACATAATTGCACCGCCTACCAGATTTCACAGAGAAGTTCGCCACCAACTTTCTGGGCATGGGCGGACATACCGTCCATGACACCGCGGGAGGTGGTGAGAATGCAGATGCCCAGGCCGTTCTGGACGCGCGGAATCTCGGTGGCGCCGACATAGATGCGGCGGCCGGGAGTGGAGATGCGGCGCAGTCCGGTGATGGCCGGCTTGCCATTCTTGTACTTAAGGGTGATCTTGATGCCGCCATCTTCGATGGCTACATCCTCGACGTAGCCTTCCTGCTTGAGGATGTTGGCCAAGGACGCTTTCATCTTCGAGCGCGGCACATTTACTTCCTTGTGCAGGGCCAAATGTGCGTTGCGGATACGCGCCAGCATGTCCGCAATAGGATCTGTGACCATGAAAAACTCCTAAAACCAGAGTGTGATAAAAAGAGACTGGCACTAAAATAATGCCATGTTCCGTAAACAGAACAGATGTTCCTATCACAAAAAAAAACAAGCCGCAAGTCCCTGATGCCATATGAGGCATCAAAGACCTGCGGCTGCAAATTGTATCTGTTTATCCGGCCGGATTACCAGCTGGACTTACGAACGCCGGGAAGCTCGCCGCGGAGTGCCATGTTTCTGAAGCAGATACGGCACAGGCCAAATTCACGCAGGAAGGCACGGGGACGGCCGCAGATAGGGCAGCGGTTGTACGCACGTGTGCTGAACTTGGGCTTGCGGGCAGCTTTTATCTTAAGAGCGAGACGAGCCATTGTAACCTCTTACTTGCGGAACGGCATGCCGAGCTGGTCAAGAAGCATCTTGCCCTCGCGGTCGGTGGTAGCCGTAGTCACTATGGTGATATTCATGCCCTTGGGATTTTCAACACGGTCAGCTTCCATTTCGGGGAAGATGGTGTGCTCCTTGATACCCACTGTAAAGTTGCCGCGGCCGTCAAAGCCACGATCCACGATACCGCGGAAGTCACGAACGCGGGGCAGTGCGAAATTCATGAACTTGTCAAGGAAGTCCCACATGAGGTCCTTTCTCAGTGTCACGCGGACACCGATGGGCATGCCTTCACGCAGCTTGAAGTTAGCAATGGACTTGCGCGCACGGGTCACAACAGCCTTCTGGCCGGCAATGGCAGTCAGTTCGGCCACAGCCTCTTCCATGATCTTGCTGTTGGAGGTGGCAGCGCCAAGGCCAATGTTGAGGGAAATCTTGGTTATTCCGGGCATCTGCATGGGAGATTTGTAGTTAAACTCCTTCTGCATGGCCGGGACAACCTTTTCCTTATATATTTTTTCGAGGCGGGTCATAGCTACCACTTACTCCATGACTTCGTTGCACTTCTTGCAGAAGCGCACTTTTTTCTGCTTGCCGTCCGCCGACTCCACATACCTGTAGCCAACTTTTGTCGCTTCTGCGCAGGCAGAGCAGACAATCATCACATTGGAGATGTGAACGGGCATGGCCTTCTCGACAATGCCGCCGGGCTGACGGGTATAGGGATTGGCACGGGTATGCCTCTTGGCCACGTTAGCCTTTTCCACCAGCACCTGGTCGTGCTTGCGGATAACCTTGAGGACCTTGCCGATTTTGCCGGCGTCCTTTCCGGTTATGATCATGACCTTGTCGCCCTTGTGTATACGAACATTCGTCATTGTATGACTCCTTACAGCACTTCAGGGGCGAGAGAGACAATCTTCATAAAGTTGGCAGCACGCAACTCTCTGGCGACAGGTCCGAAAATACGGGTACCTACGGGCTCGCCGTTAGTGCCAAGCAAAACGGCCGCATTGCCGTCAAATTTGATGTAGCTGCCGTCGGGGCGACGTACTTCCTTGGCGGTGCGCACGATAACGGCGCGCATAACGTCACCCTTCTTAACCTTACTGTGGGGAATGGCTTCCTTGACGGAAACCATAATGATGTCGCCAACGGTGGCATAGCGGCGGTGGGAACCGCCGATGACCTTGATGCAGGCGACCTTTTTGGCACCCGAGTTATCGGCTACCTGAAGAGTGGATTCTACCTGAATCATGGCTTCACCTACACAGCCTTTTCAATGATGGAAACCAGGTGCCAGCGCTTGTTGTGCGACAGCCTTCTGAATTCCACGATTTTCACTTTGTCACCAACGCCGCACTCATTCATGGGATCGTGAGCAGTAAACTTCTTGCGGCGGCGGATGTATTTCTTGAGCAGCGGATGTTTGACCAGGGTCTCGACGCGGACAACAATGGTCTTGTCATTCTTGTCGCTGACAACGGTACCGGTCAGGGTTCTGCCCTTTACATGATCAAGAGCCTGCATGGATATCCTCTCTTGCCTTTTCCTTGAGGATGGTGCTGATGCGAGCAACCTGCCTGCGCATATCCTTCAGCTCGCTCACCTTGGTGAGCTGGGCATTGGTATGCTGGAAGCGGGCGTGCAAGAGCTCGTTGCGCTGTGCTGCCAGCTTCTCATTGAGCTGCTCAACAGTAAGAGCGCGCAGTTCCTCGGCATTCTCACGGGTTACGGCTTTTTTGTCAGCCATCTTAGAAACCCTCCCTCGTCACAATGACAGTCCTGACCGGCAGCTTGTAGGAAGCCAGAGTCAGGGCCTGGCGGGCGAGATCCAGGGGAACGCCCTTCACTTCGTACAGGATGCGGCCGGGCTTCACAGGGGCGCACCAGCCGACCGGAGCACCCTTACCGGAACCCTGACGGGTTTCCAGGGGCTTTGCGGTAACCGGGCGGTCAGGGAAGATACGAATCCAGACTTTGCCGCCACGGCGGATGTGACGCATCATGGCAATACGGGCAGCTTCAATCTGCTGACTGGACAGCTGGCCGTGTTCCGTGGTCTTCAGACCGATTTCACCAAAGGCAAGGGTGGAGCCACGGTATGCCAGGCCGCGAAGACGGCCTTTCTGCCATTTGCGGTATTTAACCTTCTTAGGCGCTAACATGCTGATCCCCCTCTTTGTCGAGGATTTCACCCTTGTAGATCCAGACCTTGATACCAATGATACCGTAGGTGGTCTTGGCCTCGGCGAAGCCGTAGTCGATGTCGGCACGCAGGGTCTGCAGCGGCACGCGGCCATCACGATACCATTCGTTGCGGGCGATTTCGGCACCGGCCAGGCGGCCGGCGCAGGAAACCTTGATGCCCTCGCCGCCGAACTTGCGGCAGCGGCTCACGGTCTGCTTCATGGCGCGGCGGAAGGCCACACGGCGTTCCAGCTGCTGGGCAATGCTCTCGGCAACAAGCTGGGCTTCCACTTCGGGACGGCGGATTTCGCTCACTTCAATGGAGAACTCGCGTCCGAAGGTCTTGTGCAGGTCGTTGCGCAGCTTCTCGATTTCCACGCCCTTGCGGCCGATGACCACACCGGGACGGGAGGTGGAGAGAATCAGGCGGACCTTGCCACCAGCTCTTTCAATTTCAACACGGGCAATTCCGGCATCAGCTGTGTAATGCTTCTTTACATAGCTGCGGATTTTGCTGTCCTCAAGGACGAAGGCAGGATATTCCTTGGCGGAGAACCAGCGGCTGAGCCAGTTCTTGTTGTATCCCACCCGGATGCCATACGGATGTACTTTCTGACCCATTATTCCTGCTCCTCGGCGAGAATGACGGTGATGTGGCTGGTACGTTTGCGCACGCGGGTGGCGCGGCCCTGGGCGCGCGGCATAAAGCGCTTCCAGGTGGGGCCTTCGTTCACCAGCACTTCCTTTACAAACATGGCATCCACATTGAGTGAGGTATCAGAGGCATTGGCCAATGCGCTCTTCACAACACCGTACAGAATGCCAGCAGGCTTGTTGGGAGTAAAACGCAGCAGATTCAGTGCGTCCTCGACACCAAGCCCGACTACATTGCGGGCCACCAGGCGTGTTTTGCGGGGAGAGACACGCTGGAACTTGGCAATAGCTTTCGCTTCCATTGATTACTCTCCTGCCTAGCGGGACCCGGCCTTCTTCTCGGCAGCGTGGCCGTGGAAGGTGCGGGTCGGGGAAAATTCACCAAGTTTATGGCCAACCATGTTCTCGGTGACGAACACGGGCACGAACTTCTTGCCGTTGTGCACGGCAAAGGTCATGCCGACCATTTCGGGCAGTATCATGGAGCGGCGAGACCAGGTTTTCACCACGCGGCGATCATTGTTCGCCTGAGCGGCCTCGACCTTTGCCATGAGGCTGTCGTCCACAAAGGGACCTTTTTTAAGAGATCTGGGCATGTCGCTCTACTCCTACTTCTTGCCGCGAGCCTTAACGATAAGACGGCTGGAGGGCTTGTTGCGGTCACGGGTCTTGAAGCCCTTGGCAGGCATACCCCAGGGGGACACGGGATGGCGTCCGCCGGAGCTTCTGCCTTCACCACCACCCAGAGGATGGTCGATGGGGTTCATTGCAACACCGCGAACCTGAGGACGGCGGTTCAGCCAGCGGTTGCGGCCGGCTTTGCCGAGAGACACGTTCTCATGGGATATATTGCCCACCTGGCCGACAGTCGCCGTGCAGGAAGCAAGCACCTTGCGCACTTCGCCGGAAGGCAGGCGCAGCAGGGCATACTTGTTTTCCTTGGCCACGAGCTGGGCATAAGTACCGGCAGCGCGGCACATCTGGCCGCCCTTGCCAGGGTAGATTTCGATATTGTGGATAACAGTACCGACAGGAATGCGACCCATGGCCATGGCGTTGCCGGGCTTGATGTCAGCTTTGTCGCCGGCCAGGACCTTGTCGCCCTGCTTCAGGCCTACGGGGCAGAGAATATAGCGCTTCTCGCCGTCGGCATAGGTCAGAAGGGCAATGCGGGCCGTGCGGTTGGGATCGTATTCAATGTGGGAAACAGTGGCGACGATGTCACGCTTCTCACGCTTGAAGTCGATGATGCGGTACAGTCTTTTCACAC
>JAUMVQ010000016.1 GCA_030530085.1 Desulfovibrionaceae bacterium
TGCCGGCAACGTAGCCGGTGCTGAATGATTCTGCCAGTCCGAGGACAATGCCGCCAAGCACGGCGCCGGGAACTGATCCGATGCCGCCAAGAACGGCTGCCGTAAAGGCCTTCATGCCGGCCAGAAAGCCGATGCCGAAGTTGATCTGGCCCATATGCTGGGCAATAAGTACGCCACCAAGGGCTGCCAGGGCAGAGCCCACGATAAAGGTGACGGAGATGATGTGGTCAGCGTTGATGCCGAGCAGCATGGCCATGGTGCGGTTTTGTGCCGTGGCGCGCATGGCCTTGCCCATGCGGGTGTAGCGTATCCAGAGCATCAGAACAATCATGGTGGTGAAGCTGACGACCAGGATGAAGAAATCGCTGACTCCGATAATGTAATCGAACTTGCTCAGAATGAAGTCAATGTCAGGCAGCAGCATGGGGAAGGGGACAAAGTCCGGTGTTTGCGCCAGCAGGACGTAGTTCTGCAAGAAGGTGGACATGCCGATTGCCGAGATGAGCGGCGACAGCCTGGGGGCTGAACGCAGAGGCTTGTAGGCAATCTTCTCCATGGTGTAGCCATAGGCTGAGGTCCATACAATGGCTACCAGGGCAGCAACAATCAGTATGCCGCCTTCCGGAAAGCCCAGATAGCCTAGCAGCCCGGATACCAGCAGGGCCGTGAAGGCGCCAACCATGTAGATTTCGCCGTGCGCAAAGTTGATAAGGCCGATGATACCGTACACAAGAGTGTAGCCAAGCGCTATGAGCGCATAGATGCTGCCTCTTGTCAGGCCACCGAAAACAAGTTCTATAAAATATTGAAAATCCATGGCTGCCTGTATCCCTGAAACGGAGGGTGAAAGCACAAAGTGCTTCCACCCTCCTTCAGAATTAGTCGATGGTTATGCTGTAGGGCGTTTCCACGAACTTGCCGTCCTTGATCTGGTAGATGGACATGCCAAGGCCGGCTGCATCGCCGCTCTTATTGAAGACAAGAGAGCCGATAGGAGTCTCGACATGCTTGGTGTGCAGGACTTCAAGCATCTTGTCTGTATCTGTGGAGCCAGATTCCTTGATAGCATTCACAAGGCAGAGCATGGCAGAGTAGGCAAAGTAGTAGAAGGAGCCGGGCTCGGTCTTGTACTTGTCAAGATGTGCCTGGCGGGCTTCCTTGTAGAGGGGCAGGGAAGAGGTATCCTTGGGGTAGGAGCAGTAGACGCCTTCGGCATCCTTGCCTGTCATCTTGATGAAGGCATCGTCCTTCAGGCCGTCAGGACCCATAACAGGGGTCATGACCTTGGCGCGGCGCATCTGCTGCAGAAGCTTGGAGGCAGTGGGCTGGTAGCCGCCGAAGACCAGGATGTCAGCCTTGGCGTGACGCAGCTTCTTGACAATGGAGGAGAAGTCAACGGCATCGGGGGTGATGGCTTCAAAAAGCACTGTCTCGACGCCGGCCTTTTCCAGGTTGGCACGGTTCATATCGGCAAAGCCCTTGCCGTAGTCGCCATTGTCGTGCAGGTAGGCAACTTTCTTGACCTTCAGCTCCTTAAGCATGAAGTTGCTGGTCACCATGGCCTGGCTGTCGTCCTTGGCGATGGTGCGCAGGAACATGGGGTTGCTGCCGTTGGCTGTCAGGCCGGGAGTGGTGGCAGACGGAGAAATGGAGATGATGTGGGCTTCGTTGTACAGGGCCAGGGAAGCCTTGGTGGCACCGGAGCAGATATGGCCCATAACAGCGACAGCGTGGTCGCTCAGAAGCTTGGTGGCCACGTTGGTGGCAAGCTCGGGCTTGCACTGGTCGTCACCTTTGACCAGCTCAATCATCTTGCCGTTGATGCCGCCGGCTTTGTTGACTTTCTCGGCGACAATTTCGGCGGCATTAAGGGAAGGCACGCCATAGGAAGCCAGGTCGCCGGAATGGGCACCGGCTACGCCGATTTTAATGGTGTCGGCTGCCTGGGCGGAGATGCCCATGGACAGGGATAACAGGGCGGTAGCAAGCCCTAAAAAGGCACGCTTCATTTCAGTTCCCTCCGAAAAAAAGTGTTTTTGCAGAACAAAAAAACACCCATGATGCGGGTCGCAAAGAACGACTCCGGACAGACGGGTGGGGGTTAATAAGTACGTAGAAAACAAATAATGTCAAATAGTTATGAAGTATTTGACAAAAAACTGCATGGCGTTCTCTGTGTACAGCGCCTGCAACAGGAACAATCTTTCTTTATACTCCGGCTGCACCATGGGGGGACTAGTAGCATGACGCAGGGAAAACAGTGAGAAAAAAGATCTGTTCCTATTGCCGATAGAATGTCAGAAAAGGCGTAACTAGGCAAGAAATATGTAGTCCTTTGATCCAGGTCACGGAAAAAAGAACAGAGCTGTACCTTCTCATAAAGCAGGCAGGGATGCCGTATCAGTTCTTCTGCGACTGGCTGTGGTGCGGATAAGCAAGCATGCCCCTGCCAAAGAGGCATGTTTCCTCTGTGCTTCCTTTCCTGAAGACGCCGCTGAACTGGAAATTGCGGTAGTTCGGATCTTTCAGCTGTTCGGGAATGTTGTTGGCGTATACATCCTTGTCAAAGGACATGGCCTGCGGGTTGAAGCGCAGCACGAAAAAGGAGATCAGGGTGCCATGCAGTCCGGCCGATCCGTCTTTTGACAAGAGTTCAAGGTCGGCCCCCGCAAAGCCATGGTGCACTTCTGTCATGGCGCTGTCAGCCTTGTCGCCCGTTGCTGCAAGATATGGCGTGCCGAACTCGCCAGTGATCATGGCTGCCTTTTTTATGGTCAGCGTACCCGACAGTGTTCCTGACATGCCAGGGCCGGAATACGTGGCTGTAAGCTGGTACTGCCAGGGATTGGCTGCATCCTGCACGGCTCTTTCAATATGAAGCCTCACCTTTTCTGATCCAGTCATGCCGGGAAGATCCAGGCCTGTGAGCATTTTTGAAAACTGGTGCCTGCCTGCTTCCTGAAGCCAGTTTTCGCCAAAGGGCAGAACTTTGCCTTTGTCCGATTTGTACACTGTTCCGTCGCAGTCCCATGAGGGCGTATAGCTGTCCTCTCCCGGCAGGACCTGCTCCTTCTGGTCCGGTACGGGCATGGCATTGTCTGCCTTGACGTAGACCGATCCTTCTGCTCCCTTCACTGCCAGATGGGCATAGACAAAGCCCTCACCGGCTGCTTTCTGCATCTCGGATACTTCAAGCCACGCTTCTGTGCCGTTCTGCCCTTTTTCTATCTTTCCGTGTACAAGCCAGCCTCTGTCAGCCTTTGCCAGGACTTTTGCCTGGTCAGAAGGCGCCTGCATCAGCGGTGCCTGGCGCAGGACAAGGTAGGAGGCCGCATGGGCCGTGCAGGTGATGAGCATGGCCAAAATGGCGCAGGCCGCGAAAAAAACTGTTTTTTTCATAGTCTTCCTCAACAAGATTCAGGCGCATAAGCAAAAAACAGAGAAGAGGGCCTTATGGTTGCATGGCGCCTGTCTTCCCTGTTTTTTCAAATGTGTTTTATTGCTGTACGCGTAACTCTTAACCGACCTCTTAGCCGACGCCCTCTTCGCTGATAACGAAAGAGTCAATCTTCCAGCCCTTTTCAGTGCGTGTAAAGTTGGCCATGAAGGTGGCTATGCCCCAGACGATATACTCTCCGCTGTCCGTTATTTTGAAGCAGCGCAAAGTGCCGTTGACTACCACGGAGGAATCAGGCCCGTTGTTGACAGTCTGTATTTCAGCGAACCTAGGCAGGTCACTGCTTTCATCGTAGGGGGAACTTTGGAAGAAGGCCTGGGGATCCATGTAATAGCCGCTGGCGCCAAGGAAAATTCCGGCAGGCAGGTCCTTTTCGGAAATCCAGCCATTAAAGATATTCATAGCCCTTGAGGCAACAAGGTCTTTTGGGAAAAAGAGCTGGTAGTTTTCCGGTATGTTGGTGAAGAATTCTTCCCTGGTGTCCCTGCTGTCAAACGCTTCCGGCTCGGCACGGGTAATGTAAAACAGCGTTTTCTGGCAGAGGGTGGCTGCATTCATGCGCTCTGGAGCTGTGTAGTGCATATCCCACAGGCTCATGATGATGTGCTTCATCATGAGCTGGTCAGAAATTGAAAGCTGAGGCTGCTGGGCCCTGGCAGGAGCGCAGAACAGGAAAGCGGAAAGAAAGCCGGCAAAGAAAATGGCAAAAAGTCTGTTCATCATGTCCTCCGCTACATGACAGGCGGATTAGCGTAGTCAAGTTTTTCCAGTATGAAGCTCTTGTCGCCAGTTCTGCGGATAACTATATGAAATGTCTGCCTTTCCACGAGTGCTTCAAAGCCGCCGCTGTTTTTCCCCATGCGATAGACAACGCCGTACTGCTCCCAGACGCCGTGATCGTAGGAGAAGTCTCCGGCAGCATCAGCGAAAATGGCGTGAGGCGTTGCAAGATTGTCAATGGCCAGCTTTGCCCCTGCCTCAGGCCTTTTTGCATCTTTCCAGTAGTGCGCTACGGCATTGAGAAGCAGCAGCCTTTCCTCTGTAGTCATTTTTTCCTTGGGGACTTCCGGCTTTACGGGCGTTTCCCCTTCGGGCCCGGCCCAGTGGTGCTCATCAGCGCGGACAGCGTCATAGGAAAGCGGCACTGCCATGGTCAGAATTAATGCTGCAAGCAGCATGTACAGTTTTGTTTTCAAGAGAGCCTCCTGTAAACCTGCCAGTTAGTGGATAATACAAAGCTCTACATGCCTGAATCAGGCAGATGGACTTTTGCCTGCGGGGCCTTGTGCCTGCTGTCCCTTGCCAGGCTGAATCCTTCAGCCAGGATGAGAGAGCCGTCCTCGCCGCTGAAGGCAGGCACCCATTCCCTGCCCTGCGCCACAACAACAAGTCTGGGCATACCCTCAGGAATGAGGGCTGTGAGCTCGCAGCTTTCGCCTTTCTTAAGATGCACCTTTCTGAGCACCCTGCCTGGATGCATCTGGTACTGTTCATCGGGGACTGCCTCGCAGAAGGATACGTCCAGTTCCTTCTGCGCTGTCAGGACAAAGGTATTGCAGCCATGGCTGTCAACGCCCTTGAGGACGGCAACCTGTAGCAGCGCAGAACCAGCATCTGCAGCGGCACCTGTATCCGGCCTGCTGCCTGCCAGCCTGAATGAGCCAAGAGCGTCCTCTGCAAACAGGCTGTACTTCTCCTTGTCCCTTGCAGCGCAGCTTACCGACAGGAAACAGACCTTTTCATCGCTGTACAGGCCTTTTACCCAGAGGACTCTGTTCCCTTTGGCCCCTTTCAGCGTGAAGGTCTTGTTGTTTTCATTCACCCTTTTTTCATCCAGCCTGTCAAACCAGGAGCAGGTGTCGTCTATGCCATCCCAGAAACCAAGCCCCATAGTATCCCAGGAAGTGGTTCCCCAAGCCCGAAGCTCCATGCTGCCACTGCTGACAGTAATGCCGTCGCCATTGTCAGATTCGGCACCCTGGCCAAACTGCTTCCACCATGAGACATGGAAGCCATAACGGGCATTGTCGTAGGATGTAGTTTCCTGTGCCAGGACTTCTCCTGCCTTAAAAAGGCATGCGCAGGACAAAAGAATGAGGCTTATGGCTATCTGGGAGAGGATCGTTTTTTTCATGCAGAACCTCCGGAAGAAAGGTTGGTCAGGGGCAGCCAGCTTAAAAAGGCTGGTTTTCAGCATTGCCATGAAGGTCACAGTAAACGGGCCGGCGCTGAAATAATACTACCCCGGGGATGAATTCAGGGGTGAATAGCCCAAAATATGCCCCGTCAGGGAGCACTGTCCTGATACAGGGTGCAAAAGGCCCTTTTCATTCTGCGGGTAATTGCCTGCCATAGCACCCCTTTTGCTATAGTCATATCTGCCTTTGGCAGGGGAGCAGGTGATGTCTGCATATCGCAGCTGCCCTGTCTTTAGGCGAAAACAAATTTTTGAAAAAGGAGGTTGCAGGATATCATGAAAAGATGTTGCACCGTCTTGATTGCCTTCATACTGGGTTTTTGCCTGTGCGCTGCCGCCGAGGCCAGGCAGCCTCAAAACTACAAGGACTTCAAGGCTATGTACCAGGACGAGGGGCGGACTCCTGAAGGCGCTGTGAGAATGCACTTTCAGGCTCTCTTCTGCTATATGGACCCGGCCATGCGGGCAGAGGCCGGCAAAATGCTCCGCTATTCCATGCATCTGCCTGAACCTCTGGAGCAGAACAGAAACATGGGGACGTTTTTGAGGCGCCTGAAGGATCCTGCCCTGCATCATATATTCAGAAGCTACTGCAAGGGGAGCTCTCCTTCCAATAATTACGCCATGAATCCGGACAGCTTTACCCTGTCCTTTGCCGGCAAAAGGCAGGAGGCAGACTATCTCAAGGTCTTTCTGCGCAGTTCCGGCGCCGACTCGCCAAGGCCTGTCTGGGTGAAAAAATACGACGGCCTGTGGTACACGATCAACAATTCAAGCATTTACCTGAAGGTGCGCGAGCCAAAGTCTGCCAGGGACAGCAGGCGCAATGCGCACGATGCCGACTACGACTAGCATTAACGGCTGCGCTGTACATGCCGTGCATGAAAAAGGAGAAGCCCTGCTGCAGGAAAGTCCTGCAGCAGGGCTGTATCATTTTGAACGTCAGGAAAGGGACTTTTTTACACTTCCTTCAGGACGTACTCCCTTGTGCCCATGCCCAGCTGTTCGGCGTAGGAAAGCTGTATTGTGCCCCTGGTGTGCGGCCAGCGGGCAGTAAAGATGTCCTTTCCGCCAAGCTCCATGTCAGCCAGCAGCGGTTGCTTCTGCACCAGGTCAAAACAGGCCTGGTCAAGGGCGACAGGATCATGGGAGGCCAGGATGCCCACATCGGGTACCATGGGCATGTCTGACCAGCCTGCACAGTCGCAGTCAGGGGTGATGTTCATCACGAAGTTGATATAGCAGACATGCTCTTCCTTTCCCTTGACGGCGCCATAGGCGTATTCGGTGAGGCGCTCCATGAAGGCAGGGATGTCTGTTTCCCAGTTGATATCAATGGCCTTGGGCTCGCAGACTGTCATGCACTCAAAGCAGCCTATGCATTTGGATGTATCGCAATGGCTGTGCTTGTCATCGCCTAAGTGCATGGCTTTTTCAGGACAGATATGCACGCAGTGTCCGCAGCCCTGGCATTTGTCCTGGTTCACTGTGACAGAGATGCCATGCTGGTCCCTCTTGCCGTCGTGGGAGGCGCAGCCCATGGCCAGGTTCTTGATGGCACCGCCAAAGCCGGCCATTTCATGCCCCTTGAAGTGGGAGAGGACAACCATGGCAGGGGAATGCACGATTTCCGTGGCGATGCGGACCTCTGCAAAGTTCTTGGCATTGATGGCGACAGGAATTTCGTTGGCACCAAAAAGGCCGTCGGCAATGATAACCGGGGCATCGACAACGCCAGGGGCAAAGCCGTGGCGTACAGCAGTATTCAGGTGGCTGACAGCATTATGGCGCGAGCCTGAATAGAGCGTCGTTGTATCCGTCATAAAGGGCAGGGCTTTTGCCTGGCGGATTTTGTCAACAACGATCTGGACCAGCTGCGGGTTGAGATGGGTGTCATTGCCGTCCTCGCCAAAATGCAGCTTGACGGCACAGGGCTGGCCGGGAACAACGACGTTTTTCAGGTCAAGCAATGTGCAGAGCTTGGCAATCTTGGCACTCTTTGTCTGGGAGTGCTTGCGACAGGACATATTGCAGAAATAGACTGTTGAAGTCATATAATATGCTCCTAGGATATGCTCCTATAGGTCAGTATTGGGTCAGTATGATTTGCCAGTAAGCGTGAAGTTGGCAAACGGGGTGAGCTGGCAGGAAAGGATCATCTGCTACCAGCCGCCAAAGCGGTATGCTTTGGCATAGGCCTGCCCGTTGCGCACAAGGTAGTATTCCTTGTGCATCATGGCGGTAGCACAGGCGTGGTTGGGGATGATGCGCAGCCTTGTTGAGGCATTGGCATTGCTGAGCGTGGCAAGCGTGATGTCCGCTGCATCCTTATCAAGGCGCATCATGGTGTGCTCCTGGTTGAGATCAGCGGCAACGAGGCCTGGCAGGAGCGTGCCTTCCATGTCGCAGACAAGGCCGTAGCCCTGCTTTTCAAAACGCGATGCCAGCCCCCTGTCAGAAGAGAGTGCGGCCCAGCCGGCATCTGCCAGGATGCGGTCCTGTATGCGGCCACTGACAGGAAAGCCGCCGATCATGCTGGTCAGGACATTGAGCGCAATATCGTCCCTTGTGCAGACGCCAAGCCCTTCCATGACAAGGTCCATGAAGACAAAAACGCCGGCACGGATTTCAGTAATCCCGAGATCTGCTGCTTTCTGTGCATTCCCGAGCAGCCCTGTGGGCGTTGAGCCTATGCTCACTATCCTGCAGGCGTGCCCCTGTTCCCTGAGAAGGGCAGCTGCCCTGGCTGCGGCTTCTGCTTCCCTTAAGGCCAGCTCCTTAATTTTTTCAATGGAAGAAATATCGTAGGCAGAGCCCGCATGCGTCAGGATGCCGGCCACGTCCTGTCCTCCTGCTTTCAGGAAATTGGCTATTGTGACAAGTTCCTGGCTGTCAGGGGCTAGGCCTGCCCTGTGGCCGTCACAGTCAACTTCCAGTAGCACTGAAAAGACGGCATCGTGACTTGTGGCCCACTCTGTCAGGGCCTCTGCCATGGTCATGCTGTCCAGAAGTATTTTGAGGCTGCAGCCTTTCTGCATGAGGGCATTGGCCCTCGCAAAAAGGGAAGGGCGTATGCCGACAGCAAGGACAATGTCCCTGGCCCCGTATTGAGCGATGGCTTCTGCCTCGCCCATGGTAGCCACGCAGGCCGGTCCTTCGGAAGACTCCATGCACTCAAGGGCAAGAGGCCAGCTGCGGCAGGTTTTGAGATGCGGACGGATGGTTACGCCGCTGCCACGCCAGTGTTCCCTAAAGCGCCTGATATTGGCTTCCATCTTGTCCGTGTCCAGCAGAAGGCACGGGGTAGCAAGCTCCTTAAGCGGGAGCGGTTTCTGAAAAATAACAAGGCCTGGCTTGTCCTGGCTGGCAGACATATATCCTCCTGCATAGGGATGTCAGCTGTAATAGAAAAAATTGCGGATTTTTCTCTATCCTTACCAGTCAGTCCGGAAGGCGTCCAGAGACCTGCCATGGGAAAAAAGGCTGTTCAGGCAGTGCATCCTACGGCCTTGCATTCTACTGCCCCTGGCTTTGGCTGAACAGACATAAAACTGCCTCTGACTTGCCTGATTCTCTCATGGCTGTGTTTTGTGCAGGTACTGACAGTGTCTCTGAAAGCAAAAATTATGCCTTTGTAACAATTGTTCCTGAAGCATTGAAAAAGGAAAAAGCTGAACACCTGACTGTATAGTCAAACAATATTTGCTGCCATTGACGTACTGCGTGCATGCAAAAGGCTAAAAACACAGCTGTTTAGCTTGCAATACTGTGGACACAAAGAGGAAAAGTGTCGTATAAGAACAATAACTGTCAGATTCAGCCTGTTCTTTATGGTTGCGTATCTGGCAGCATGGCAACGTCATCTCAAAGGCTCAGGCGGCATGGCTGCCTGGAAGACAAGGAGCGCATGGTATGAAAGTAGGACTGCCAACTGAAATAAAGGTGAAGGAATTCCGTGTCGGCATGACACCTGCCGGTGTGCATGCACTTGCAGAAGCAGGCCACCAGGTACTGGTCCAGAAAGGGGCCGGCCTTGGCAGCATGATAACCGATGAGGAATATATTGCTGCCGGCGCTACCATGGTGGACACTGCTGCCGAAGCCTGGGCCTGCGACATGGTTGTCAAGGTCAAGGAACCTCTTGCTCCGGAATACGAATATTTTCGTCCTGGCCAGATAATTTACACCTACCTGCACCTTGCTGCCGAACCAGCCCTGACCAAGGCCATGCTGGAAAAATCCGTCGTGGGCATTGCCTATGAGACCGTGCAGCTGGACAACGGTGCCCTGCCTTTGCTTGCTCCCATGTCCGAGGTCGCCGGCCGCATGGCCACCCAGGTCGGTGCTGAAATGCTGACCAAGAATGCCGGCGGCATGGGCCTGCTCATTGGCGGTACAGCCGGCGTGCCTGCAGCGCATGTGGTTATTGTCGGTGCAGGAACAGTGGGTCTTTCTGCTGCCAAGGTTGCCGTGGGCATGGGCGCCCGTGTCACCATGATAGACAGCAATATCAACCGTCTCCGCTATATTAACGACGTCTTTGGCCAGAGCATTGAGACTGTATACTCCAATGCCTTCAATATCGCCGCCTGCGTAAAGGATGCGGATCTCCTTATCGGATCTGTCCTCATCCCCGGCGCAAAGACGCCCAAGCTTGTGACCGAGGCCATGGTCAAAACCATGAAGAAGGGCTCTGCCATCGTGGACGTGGCCATCGACCAGGGCGGCTGCGTGGAAACCACGGCCCGCCATGGCGCCACCTATCATGACAATCCCACCTTTGAGGAATTTGGCGTTGTCCACTACTCAGTGGGCAATATGCCGGGAGCCGTTGCCCGTACTTCCACCTACGCCCTTACCAATGCCACCATGCCCTATATGATTGCCCTGGCCAATAAGGGCTGGAAGAAGGCCTGCCAGGACGACAAGGCCTTGTGCCGCGGCATCAATACCTGCGACGGCAAGGTCTTCTTCAAGGCAGTTGCCGATGCTCTTGGCCTTGAAATGCACTCAACAGACGAAATTCTCTAGCCTGGCGACTTAAAGTCCTGCGGCTTTTCCCAGTACAGTATTAGAAAGGACACGCTGACTAGCCTCATGGCTTTCAGCGTGTCCTTTAGCGTCTGTTTAATCTTTCCTCGTCCATGAGGGAAATGTCGGGGAGGGCGAAGTCAGGCTTTTGCGGCATTGAGCCGCCTGATGGTGCTGGCGATCAACCCCAGCACAGGCAGCTCGATAAGCGGGCCGATTACCAGGGCCAGGGAAATCAGCGGCCGATCAGGAAAGGCGGCAACGGCAATGGCCAGCGACAAGGGCGAGTTGCGGGCAAGGGTTGTAAAATTAAGGGCAGTTATGTCATCAGCTGCCATCTTCATAGCCTGCCCCATACGTCGTACCAGCATAAAGTTGACCGTAAAGAAGACTGCCAGAGGTGCCAGCAATTGCAGGAATAGACCAGGATTTGCGAGCACGCTGCGGCTCTCTGAGGCAAACATGGCCATGACGGCAAGACAGAGAAAGCAAAGCTGTACCTCGTCGCCGCAGGCTCTCAGCCAGTCCGTGCCCCTGGCAATTATGTCAGAGCGGCGGCTTCCCATTTTCAGCAGCAGGGAAAGCACAAAGGGAATAAGCAAAACAAGCACAATGCTGAGCACCATGGAGCCTGATTCTGTGCTGATGCTGCTGCCGAAAAAAAGAAGCAGGTAGACTGGCAGCAGAAGAATCTGCAAAAGCAGGTTCAGCGGCAGAACTGAGGCCCCAAGCTCAGTATTGCCCTTAGCCAGTCCTGTAAAGACCAGGTACCAGTCTGTGCAGGGAGTCACCATCAGCATCATGAGGCCCATCTGCAGATCCTGAGAGCCTGGGAGAAACAGCAGGCAGAGCCCGTATGTGAAAAGCGGCGTCCATACAAAATTGACCGCAGAGGCTGCCAGCGTGAAGCGCAGGTTCAGGAAGGCATTTTTCAGATTCTGTCCGTCTGCCGAAAGAAAGACGCAGAAAAGCAGCACCATCAGAAAGGGTTCGATGAGATGTACGGAAAAGCTGCCCAGATCTGTCGTGCTGCCCAGCAGCAGGCCGGACAATGCGGCACAGAAGATAAGGACAGGCTGTATTCTAATGGCAAAATTCATCGGATGAGATGGCAATGCTTAAGGGAGGCTGTCTTGCATGCACAGCCTGCAAAAAAGCAGGAAGCTACAGGCCGAAAAGCCGCGGCACAAAGAGCGTGATGTCAGGGAAGATAATGATCACAGCCAGAGCCAGCAGCGTTGCCATAAGCAGCGGTATGACCGGAGGCGTAATATCTTCCACGGTCAGGTTGCTGATCTTGGCGGCCACATAGAGGTTGACTGCCACAGGCGGAGTTACCTGTCCCACTGCCAGGTTGATGGTCATCATGACGCCGAACCAGACCGGATCCCAGCCGAAATGGGCGACAATGGGCAGCAGGAAGGGCAGGATGATGTAGAAAATAGAGATGGCATCAAGCAGCATGCCTGCCAGAAGCAGGATGATGTTGATGAAAAGCAGCAAAAGCCAGGGGTTGTCAGTCAGCGAGAGCAGGGCAGATGATCCGCGCTCCACCAGGCCTACTGTGCTGGCGACCCAGCCGAAGAGGCCGGCGCAGGTCACGACGAACATGATGACAGCCGTGTCCTTCATGGCCATGGACAGGACATCCAGGACCATGGAGAAGCTGTTTATGGTCCTGTAGATGAAAATGCCGACAAAAAGCCCGTAGAAAATGGCTACGGCTGCTGCCTCTGTCGGTGTGAAAATGCCGCCGTAGATGCCGCCCAGAATGATAACCGGGGTCATGATGCCCCAGAATGCGTCACGCAGGGCCTTGCCTATGGACACCTTGCGCGGAGAGCCGTGCCAGCCTTTTTTCCTTGAGGTCAGGTAGGCCGAGCCCATCAGAAAGACGGCTATCAGAATGCCTGGCACAACGCCTGCTGCGAACATGGCAGGGACAGAGACATCGGCAATGCCGCCGTAGACAATAAAGGCAATGCTTGGGGGAATGACAATGGCGAGCCCTGAGGAGACAGCCATGGTAGCCGCTGCAAAGCGCTTGTCATAGCCGCCCTTGACCATGGCCGGAATCAGGATAAGGCCCAGGGCTGCCACAGTGGCAGGTCCGGAACCGCTGACAGCACCCCAGAATGTGGCCACGCCTATGGTTGCAATGGCCAGGCCTCCTGTCATATTGCCGGCCAGCGTTTCCACCAGCTGCACTATATGGGCGGCAATGCCTGCGCGCTCCATAATATAGCCTGCCAGGATAAAGAAGGGGATGGCCAGGAGCGGCACCTTTGCTATGCCGGCAAAGAAGTTGTAGGAGAGCATGTCAAAGCCGATATCCCAGTACCAGGCCACAAAAACAGCTGACAGCCCGAGGGAGATGGCAATGGGGACACGGAGGATGAGCGGTATGGCAAAGGTGACGATGAGCCAGAAGGCCGGATCATGCAGCAATGCGGAATCCATGACAAAAGACCTTTATATCTGTTGCTTGCGAAAATCTTCCACACATTTCTGAAAGAGACGCACGACTATTACAAGCGAGAAAAGCGGGGTGGCCATGGTGTAGAGCCAGTTGGGAATGGCCAGGGCCTCGGAGACCACTTCCAGTTCAATTTCGTCCATGACTTCTGTATAGCCTGTCCAGAAAAGGGCTGCGAAAAAAGCCAGGGAGCAGAGGAAGCCGAAGATGTAGAGCACCTTGCGCAGGGGCAATGGCAGGGCTGAATAGAGCAGGTTCATGCAGAAATTGCTGCCCTCGCGGAAGGAACGTGCGGTTCCCAGAAGAACAATCCAGACAAAGAAGTTGACGGTCAGTTCTTCAGAGTAGGAAAAGGAAAAATCGGTACAGTACCGCACAATGACATTGGCAAAGGCAATGCAGGCCATGACGGCCAGCAGCAGGGCGCCAAGCACTTCCTCAAAGCGTTCATTCAAAAAAGTAAGCATGCTTAATCTACCAAAAGAAAAAGGTGCAGCAGGTCTTTTTATTGCGGGTGCCAAAAGAGCAGAGGACAGAAAAAAAATGTCCCCTTTGTCCGGCAGACAAAGGGGACATATGGAAAAAAAAGCTTACTGGGCTTTCTTCATATCCTCTTCGGCAGCCTTGACAAGTTCCTCGCCAATAATGCCGGTCCACTTGTCGCGCACGCTCTGCGTGGCCTTGTAGAAGTCGGCAACCATCTCAGGCGTAAACTTAATCACTGTCATGCCGTGCTCTTCCATCATCTTGTAGGCATCAGTGACAGCAGGCACCTTGTTAATGCTCTGCAGGTACTTCAATGCTGTCCCGTCGTCCAGGCCGACGCGGGCAATGGCCTTGCTGTACTTTTCTGTCTCTTTGGCACACTCTTCAATGATCTTCTGATCTTCCTTGCTGAAGGACTTCCACACCTTATCATTGGCTGTCAGGAAAAGGGGATCAAAGGTATAGTGCCAGTCCGTGTAGTACTTGTGCCAGGTCCAGAGCTTGAGATTTACGTTGATGCCGTTGGTGGGGTTTTCCTGGCCGTCAACAATGCCCTGCTGGAAGCCGGTGATGGTCTCGGACCAGTTGATGGCCTGGGGATTGGCACCTAAGGCCGTGAAGGTATCGTTGAAGATAGGGGATCCGCAGACACGGATCTTCATGCCGGCCATGTCAGCGGGCTTGGTGATAGGGCCCTTGCTCGTGGTGAGCTCGCGGTAGCCGTGCTCGCACCAGCCGATAAAGACAACGCCTGCCTTGTTGATGGCAGCTTTCAGCATTTCTCCGGACTTGCCGCTTTCAATGGCATCGACAGCCTTGTGGCGGTCAGGATTGTTGGCCACAAAAAAGGGCAGGTTTGTCAGGTTAAGTTCCTTAATCTGGGGAGACCAGTTGATGGGGGAAGCCAGGGCAAAGTCAATAGCCCCGCGGCGTACCAGCATAAGCTCGGAGTTTTGCTTGCCGGAGGTGAGCTGGGCACCGGGATATACCTTTATATTGATGCGGCCGTCGGTCTTTTCGCGGACCAGATCGGCAAAATAGGTGGCCGTCATGCCCCAGCCTGAGGTGGTGTTGGGAACAATGCTCAGCTTATATTCCTGCTTGTAGGCAGCAAGGGCCTGACCTGTGCAAAGACAGAAAGCCATCACGGCCCAGAGGGCAGCATGGAAAAAGCGTTTCATAGATAAGCTCCTGAAAACTGTCATGGGGGGAAAGAGATTGGAAAAGTCCAATATTATACGTAAATGCTATATAACGCTACTATTGTGACAATATACGGTAATTTTTTTTCATCGGCAAGATATTGTGCCGTATGTGTATGAAATTGTGCTATTTTTCTGCATCATCCCTGTCTGCCAGCGTTTTCTTCATGGCCGCAGCCAGCCCGCCCAGAGCCGTTTCCCTGTAGGTCGCCTGCAGATCAACGCCGGTGCGGTACATCACGTCGATAATGGTATCGAGGGAGACAAGCCTGTCTGAGCCTGATTCAAGCATGGAGAGCTGGGCACAGTTGACTGCACGCTCTGCGGCAACGCCGTTGCGCTCAATGCAGGGTACCTGCACAAGGCCTGCTACAGGATCGCAGGTCAGCCCCAGGCAGTGTTCCATGCCAATCTCGGCAGCCACTTCTACCTGCTTGACGGAACCGCCCATGACTGCACAGTAGGCGCCTGCAGCCATGGAGCAGGCTACGCCTACCTCGCCCTGGCAGCCGACTTCTGCGCCGGAGATGGAGGCATTGGTTTTGTAGAAGATGCCTATAGCCCCTGCTGTCAGCAGAAAGTCGCGTATGCCCTGCTCCGTGGCCTTGGGGTAGAAATTGACATAATAGGTGAGCACGGCAGGCACGATGCCGGCAGCCCCGTTGGTGGGTGCTGTGACAACACGGCCGCCGCAGGCATTCTGCTCGGCCACAGCAAAGGCATAGAGCATTGGCCACAGGCTTAAGTCCCTGCGCCCTGTGGCAGAAAGGACGCTGATTTTGCGCAAAAGGTTGGGTGCCCTTCTGTGTACGCCAAGACCGCCAGGCAGGATGCCCTCTGTACACAGCCCGCTTTCCACGGAGGAACGCATGACTGCGTAGATTTCTTCCATGCGCCGGCGTACTTCCTCTTCGGAGCGCCAGAAAATTTCGTTGGCCAGGACAATTTCGGCTATGCTTTTGCCTTCCTTCTGGCAGATGGCAAACAGTTCGTCAGCCTTGGTGAAGGGATAGGGCGGTTCAGGCAGGGAGACTTCGGGCTCGTTGATATTTTCTTCTTCGCGCACGAAGCCGCCGCCGACAGAATAGTAGGTCTTTTTGAGTATGGTGGACCCGTCACTGCTCAAGGCTGTGATTGAAAGGGCATTGGGATGCAGGCTCAAAAAAATGCCCTTGTGTATCTGCATGTCGTCTGCGTAGCAGAAGGGGATTGGCTTTTTGCCTGCCAGAATGAGATCGCCGCCTTTTTTGAGGATTTTGGTGCGCTCGATCAGGTGGGCTGTGTCCACAGTGCCAGGGGTGCTTCCTTCAAGACCTCCCAGAACAGCCTGCATGGTACCGTGCCCTTCACCTGTAAGGGCCAGGGACCCGTAGAGGGAGATGCGGACTCTGGTTGTCCTGTCCAGAAGTCCTTCTGCGTCCAGTTCATCGGCAAAGCGTTTGCCTGCCACCATGGGCCCTGTAGTATGGGAACTGGAAGGCCCGATGCCTATTTTGAACAAATCGAAGACACTGAGCATGGCTCTTCTCCTTTCCGCTTCCTGATGCGGCTTTATGCCATAGGGGCTCTTATTCCAGGGGAATGGCTGTTCCGTGCTTTTTTCCATGTCCGTTATTGCTGACCCTGCGCAGCAGATGGCGCCAGGTCAGGGGCCGGTAGACGGAAATAATGAGCATGGAAAATATAAGTACTGTCTGCATGACTGCCTGCCAGAAGCTTTCGGGCAGAAGGCAGGAGCGTATAAAAGCCAGGAGGTCTGCGGCAAAAGGCCATCCGTTTTGCAGGCAGGAGTCTATAAGGTTGTTGCCTGCAGGACACCAGAAAATGGTTCCCCAGAAGGCAGCACAGCAGGAAATAACCCATTTATAGCCAATCCAGAAATAGCGTATAAAGCCTATGGATGTACAGATAGAGTAGAAAAGGCCGGTCAGGATGCAGCCTGCAAGGCCAGGCATGACGACAAAGGTGTCGATATGATGCACAGTCATGGCAATGACGGCACAGGTTGCGGCATCAAGATCGCCTGTCAGCCTTAAGTAGCTCAGGGCCTGCATGGAAAAGGCGCCGCCTGCCCAGGCTGTGGCAAAGAGCAGATGGATGGCCTTGGTGGTCTTGATGATGATGTTTTCGCGGGCAGAGACACCGCGTCCTGTGGTGCCGTAATTGCGTACCTTGTCGTTAAGATGGATTGGGATAAGCACTTGCAGTTCCTGTTCAGTATTCAAAAATGTACAAAAATTGCGAAAGAGGCTGTGTGAGCCCCTGTCTGTTACCAGTGTCTGGAAACATGGGTGCGTTACGATACACTGTATTTGTGCAAAAGTGCAGATCCCTGCTGCCATGTTTTATGGAAGGAAGGCAGGAGATGGCATGACATTGGGGTGACGGCTTCATGAACTGTCAGAAGGTTTTCGCTGCTAATGTATTTACATATAAAGATATATGGATATATACATAACAAAGTTATGAAGTGGTATTGAAAGCACGTCTTTTCAGGATGTTACGGCAAGAAGTCAGCGTCCGGATCTAGTCTGGCTACATGACATTTTGCCAGGCAGTGCTTCCTGCAGAAGGCAATGCCCCAGTGGAGAATTGTACTGTATTCATTGTATTCATCTGTCAGCAGTGTGTCATATTTGTTAATATCTATTTGTTTAAGGGCAAGAGCAGGCAGGCCGGCAAGCTCATTCATCTTTTTTGTTCGTTTTATTTCAATTATGGCAGCACGATGTTTGTTTTTGTCTTTAACTATAATATCAGCAAATCCGTGACCACTTTCTATATTTGAATTTGTTTTATACGAATATGCAGTAAACATGCAGTCAAGATAACCGTGATAAAACTCTTCTCTGCATGCATCAAAGCAGCTTGTGCTTGAAAGAATAATTTTTGAGAGAGAATCTGTCAGTATTTTTTCATCTCCATTCCAGAAAGATGCAAAAAACTGACTAAGGTCCATACTTTTGAATGTATCAGAAAGCCATGAGTGTATGCTGCTGACAAAGACTTCCTTTATTTCTTTGTTGGGAATACGGAGTGCAATGGAACGGTCTTTATCTGACAGAGAACCTGTTTCCTTGGTCAGATAACCAGTCATATAGAAGAGCGTCCAGATAGTTTCCTCAGACGAGCCCAAATTATCATATGTCAGTGAATCGTTAATTTTTGTCCTTATTGAGCCTCCCCGGATCAACGTGGTGATCTCTTCGTCAATATGTAAGTCATTGCGTCCGATACATTCGCGGACGACATCGTTGTTGCTGCTGTTGATCCAGTACGCCTGCGGTTTGCGGGCCGGAGTGTCCTGAAGATCTGAAAGGTATTTCATAACATCCCAGGGACAGAATATTTTCTGGTCTGTTCCAAAGCAGTAGCCATCATACCAGGTGCGGATGTCGTCTTCTTTGCAGGCAAGATCCATCTCACAAAGAAGATCGTGTACTTCCTCAGGCGTAAAGCCGAATTTATCGGCAAAAAGATCATCCCCGACACCGCAGCAGCTGACGTGGTTCAGGCCGGTGTACACATTTCCTTTGGCAACACTCAGGCAGCCGGTCATCATGGCAAATTTTAGTGCTTTGTTGGATTTGAGGCCGGATTCCAGAAAATTGCCAATGAAGGACACCAGCTCGTCATAGTCGTGTCCTTTTTGTATTTTGGCCAGTGGCGCATCATATTCGTCAATAAGAACAATAGCTGGTTTTCTCCAATACTGCTGGAGGGCCATGCACAGTGTCTGCAAGGCAAGTTCCATGTCTGAGTGTTCAGCAACACGCTTAT
>JAUMVQ010000226.1 GCA_030530085.1 Desulfovibrionaceae bacterium
CCCAAAGAAGACTACACCTGCTTCAGGAAGGACGTCCTTCTTAGTATAACGTATTGTTTTTTCTTGGTAAAAACAGAGCCAGAGCAAGATCTGGAAAGCTGATAAGTGTAGTCTCTCAGGTAAGACTACAAAGAGGGCTGAGGGACCATGTCATAGCCTTTATCAAAATTCAGAAGCTGAAAACAAGCGGTGATCCCTCGTGTAGTCTTACTTTTTCATTCATCCAGCCTTGTAACATGCCTGGTGTTCACTGCCGGCCGTTCTTGCTATCAGGTTTCAGGCAGGCAGAAGAAGCCTTTGATGCCTAAAAAAGACACGAAGACGGCCCCCTGCTCCATGTCATTATGGAGCCAGGGGACCGTCTTTTGTACTGTTCAGTTATGCCGCTGAGGCGAAAGGCTTATGCCTTCTTCTCTTCATCCTGCATGGCACGGGGCGGAACGCCGTAGAAAGCCTTGCGGTAGAGTTCCTTGAGCTCCTCTATCAGAGGATAGCGGGGATTGGCGCCGGTGCACTGGTCGTCAAAGGCACGCATGGACATGTCGTCCAGCTTGGCCAGGAATTCGGATTCCTGGACGCCTGCTTCCTGCAGGGAGCCAGGGATGCCCACGTCCTTCTTGAGCTGTTCTATGGCCTGGACCAGGCGGGCCATCTTCTTGCCCCTGGCCTCGGGCGTATCGCCTTCAATGTCGTCTGCCAGATGCAGCATGTCGGCTATGCGGGCGTAGCGGCCCTTGACCCAGGGGTACTTGTACTGCGGCAGCATGCCCTGCTTGGTCGGGTTGTCCGTGCCGTTGTACTCAATGACATAGGACAGCATGAGGGCATTGGCCAGGCCGTGGGCCAGGTGGAAGGTGGATCCCAGGGAGTGTGCCAGGGAGTGGCAGACGCCCAGGAAGGCGTTTGCAAAGGCCATGCCGGCAATGGTTGCGGCATAGTGCATCTTTTCCCTGGCTGTTACCCAGTTGCCTTCCTTGTTGACCGACTTTTTCAGGTACTTGAAGACCAGGCGTATGGCCTCCATGGCCTGCCCGTCTGCATAGTTGCTGGCCATGACAGAGGTATAGGCCTCAATGGCGTGCGTCAGCACGTCCAGGCCTGCGGCAGCGCACAGGGCCTTGGGCTGGTTCATGACAAAGTCAGGATCCACGATGGCCATGTCCGGAGTCAGGGCATAGTCGGTAACAGGATACTTGAAGCCCGTCTTTTCATCGGTGATGACGGCAAAGGGCGTCACTTCCGATCCCGTGCCAGACGTTGTCGGAATGCAGACCATCTCTGCCTTGCGGCCAAGCTCGGGGAAGGAGACGATGCGCTTGCGTATGTCCATGAAGCGCAGGGCAATGTCATCAAGGTGCATGCCCGGCACTTCATACATGAGCCACACGATCTTGGCAGCATCCATGGGGGATCCGCCGCCAAGGGCCACAATGAGGTCAGGCTGGAAGCTCTCGGCCAGGTTCAGTGCCAGCTGTGCCGTGGCCATGTCGGGATCCGGGCGCACCTCGCTGAAGACACGGCTGTCTATGCCGAGATCCTCCAGGACTTCCTGCACCTTGGCAACATAGCCTAAGGTGACCATGGTGTTGTCGGTGATGATGAGGGCGCGCTTTTTGTCGCTGTACTCGGTCAGGGCAGGCCTCAGGCACCCAAGCTTGAAGTAGATTTTGCGCGGCACGCGGAACCAGAGCATGTTTTCCCTGCGGCAGGCAACGGTCTTGATGTTCATAAGGTGTTTGACCCCGATATTCTCGCTCACGGAGTTGCCGCCCCAGCTGCCGCAGCCAAGCGTCAGGGACGGGGCCAGGCGGAAGTTGTAGACGTCGCCTATGGCGCCCTGGGAGGACGGCATGTTGATGAGAGTACGCCCGGTGGGCATTTTGTTCTGGAAGAGCGTGATGCGGTCCTGGCAGGCCTCGTCCGTGTAGAGGGCAGAAGTGTGTCCGGCGCCGCCCAGAAGGATGAGCTCCTTGGCCATGTTTGTGGCAGTCTCAAAATCAGGAGCCCTGTAGAAGCCCAGAACCGGGGAGAGCTTTTCATGGGCAAAGGGATCCGTGCTGACTATGCCCTTTCTCTCTGCCAGCAGCACCTTGGTGGCAGGATCGACGGTAATTCCGGCCATGGCAGCTATCTTGCAGGCAGGCTGCCCCACGATGGCTGAATTGAGGGAACCGTTCTTGAAGATGACGGAGGCAAGCTTCGAGCTTTCCTCTTCCGTGGCAAACCAGGCACCATGGCGCAAAAATTCCTCGCGCACGGCGTCTGCCACGGCATCGACAACGACAACAGACTGCTCAGAGGCGCAGATCATGCCGTTGTCAAAGGTCTTGCTTAAGAGAATGGAGTTGACTGCCGTGCGGATATCGGCCTTTTCGTCGATAACGACGGGCGTATTGCCTGCGCCCACGCCTATGGCCGGCGTGCCGGAGCTGTAGGCAGAGTGCACCATGCCGGGGCCGCCTGTTGCCAGGATGAGGGCTATGCCCTTGTGGCTCATGAGCTGCTTGGAGGCTGTCGTTGTCGGCTTGTCTATGCAGGCCAGGATGTTTTCAGGTGCTCCTGCCTCAACGGCTGCATCCAGAATAATCTTGACAGCGGCCTGCGTGCTTTTGGTGGCACGCGGGTGCGGGGAAAAGACGGCGCCGTTGCGGGTCTTCAAGCAGATAAGGGCCTTGAAGATGGCCGTGGAGGTCGGGTTGGTGGTGGGCACGATGCAGGCCACCACGCCGAGCGGTGCTGCTATTTCGCGGTAGCCGTCAACCGGGTCATCGGTGATGATGCCGCAGGTGGGGACATCCTTATATTTGTTGTAGATGTATTCGGCTGCAAAGTGGTTCTTGATAACCTTGTCTTCCATGACGCCCATGCCGGTTTCTTCAACGGCAAGGCGCGCCAGCTCGATGCGGCGGGCTGTTGCCGCTGCCGCAGCATGGTGGAAGATATTGTCCACCTGCTCCTGGGAGTAGGTGGCAAAGATGCGCTGAGCGGCAACAACGCGCTCAATCATGGCATCCAGCTGCTCGCTTTCTGAAAGATTCTGATCCAGATTCTGATCC